>DURM01000079.1 GCA_012837335.1 Bacillota bacterium | reverse complement strand
TTGTCATGTGTGAAGGCCGGATTACCGGAGAACTGCTCCAGAGCGAAGCAACTCAGGAGCGAATCATGGAGTTTGCTACAAGCAGAATGAAATTATCAGGATGATCAAGGCATATGGGGGTTGGTTAAATGGAAAATAAACCAGCTGTTACAAAACTGCTTCCCAAGGATAAACGAGCTTTTCTGCAGTCTGATGCAACGCAAAAACTGCTTGCATTTTCAAGTTTAATCATTCTTTTCATAGGTTTTTCGCTGGCATCACCAAACTTCGCTACTTTCTCTAACATAGTCGGAATCCTGATTTCTACAGCTGTTAACGGTGTGTTGGCTATTGGCGTTACATTTGTCATTGTGACTGGAGGAATTGACCTTTCATTAGGTACGGTCATGACCTTTTCCTCAGTTATGACCGGTGTCTTTATAGCGTTTTGGGGACTTCCGGTACCCTTAGGTGTCATTGCAGGAATTCTAACCGGAGGATTGTGCGGATTAATCAACGGCACCATGATTTCAAAAATGCGCATACCACCTTTTATCGCTACTCTGGGTATGATGATGGTTGCGAAGGGATTATCGCTGGTTATATCTGATACCAGACCGATCTATATGATTGAACCAGCTAGTTTCCGAAAGATTGCTATGGGTACGGTGTTTAACATCCCCTATGGTGTGTTTATCTTTTTTGCTGCGGCAGTACTGGCAAACATTATTCTAACCCGCACAGTTTTAGGGCGCTATGCGTTTGCTCTCGGCAGCAACGAAGAGGCGGCGCGTTTATCAGGAATTAATGTAGATAAGTGGAAAATTTTCATCTACGGCCTGAATGGATTGTTTGTAGGATTGGGTGGTGTCCTGATGGCATCCCGGTTAAGCTCTGCTCAGCCAGCATTGGGTCAGGGCTATGAGTTGGAAGCAATCGCAGCCGTAGTGATCGGTGGAACTTCCTTAAGTGGTGGGGAAGGCAGCATTTTGGGAACAATTATCGGTGCTTTTGTAATGAGCGTCTTGACTAATGGATTGAGAATCATGTCTATACCGCAGGAGTGGCAGACTGTAGTAATCGGTGCGATTGTAATCCTAGCAGTATATATTGATGTATTAAGGCGGAGACAGCAGACGAGCAGCTAGACCTATCATTGGTTTTCAGCTCCGTAGGGAGCTTAAAAATATAAAAGACTAAAGGAGGAGAAACTGTATGAAAAGACTGGTTGGTTTACTGTGTGTGCTGCTTGTAGTTGCAATGTTTGGAGGGGCTGTAAGTGCCAAGGACGACCTGTACATTGCAGTAATCTCCAAAGGGTTCATGCATCAATTCTGGCAGGCAGTTAAGTTGGGTGCAGACCAGGCTGCTGAAGAATTTGGCGTAACCATTACCTTTGAAGGTCCGGAAGCAGAGACAATGGTTGACAAGCAAATTGATATGCTTCAAGCTGCTTTGAACAAAAACCCCGATGCAATCTGTATCGCAGCCCTGGACAGTGTCGCAGTTATTCCCCTTCTCGAGCAGGCACATGCGCGGAATATTCCTGTAATCGGCTTTGACTCTGGTGTAGACAGTGATATTCCGGTGACTACCGCTGCTACTGACAACTACGCTGCAGCAGGGAAAGCTGCAGACAGGATGGCAGAACTGATTGGTTACGAAGGTGAAGTTGCGGTAATTGTTCACGACCAAACAAGTCATACCGGTATTATGCGCCGTGATGGCTTTGTTGACCGGATTAAGGAGCAGTATCCTCACATCACTGTTGTGGACATTCAGTATGGTGGTGGCGACCATCTTAAATCCACTGACTTAGCTAAGGCAATTCTCCAAGCCCATCCAAACTTGAAAGGATTCTTTGGCGGCAACGAAGGCTCAGCTATTGGTGTGATTAACGCTGTGCGTGAGCTCAATAAAGTTGGAGAAGTTGTCGTTATCGGTTTTGACTCTGGTAAACTGCAGCTGGATGCAATTAAATCCGGACTGATGGCCGGTGCAATTACCCAGAATCCGGTTGGAATCGGCTATGAAGCAGTTAAGGCT
>DURM01000078.1 GCA_012837335.1 Bacillota bacterium | reverse complement strand
GTTAATCCAGCGTCCTATCTTATTTTTGGTATAGAGATCTATCAGCTCAAGTTGTTGACAATCTGCCGTCTTTTAGCACTATTGCAGAACCAAATTATAACCCTAGCGTTGTTTTTTTCTAAAATATACATATTATGACATTTCCACGCAAATTAGGAGCAGACCGGTGTTAATTTTTAGGATTTTTTAAGTTATTCTTTTGTAAATTGTCAAGAGACCCCATAAAAATGAGTTGCTTCATACGAAAGAATATACCAGCTGAGGCAAGAAATCACAATACCTTGTGGTTGCTCCCAGCGTCGTATACTGCAGATTTGATTTTTACTCACTTTTCTGGTATACTTAAGACACAACATAATCTCCGAATTCAATTATTATGAAGCGGGGGAACCGATTTTAGGGGTGAATCTTGATAGTATTATCAAGAGGGGCAACTTGGGTGTCCTAATCCGTCAGCTAACCTCGTAGGAGTACTCCAAGCGTGAATCTACTTTAGAAGATGTCGTTAAAAGTAGATCACGCTTTTTGATTTCATAATAGTTGAAAGGAGATGGACCGCATGCAAATCTGCAATAACATCCACGCTAACTTTCCGATTAACATATTCCGCTTTACTGCTACTCAATGCTGCAAAATATCACATAATCAACGTCCCAATCCTCATGTAAGACTTGATGGACATTGAGACACGGTCTGCACAAGTCAAATTCCAGACAATATACCAGTTTAATGTCGTTAATAAGGGTAACTTGTGGTGAACGGTCGAATGCGGAAGTCTAGTGTCGAAGCTTAATGGCTCAGCATTAATTCAATGAATGAAGGGGGAGACGTTGATGTCAGGTCAACCGCTAACAATTGATCAAATCCGTACATTCATGGACAAGAATCTTGGGAAGAAGGTAGTTTTAACCGTCAATCACAGTCGTAAGAAGAAGACGATTAATAGAGGTATCGTTGCTGAAACTTATCCGAGGCACTTTGTTGTCAAACTGGACAAAACAGCAGCTGTTAAAAATGCATCTTACACCTACGCCGACTTACTAACAAAAACAGTAGAACTTGAATTTCAAGAACAGGATCGAGTCTCCTAGCACAAAGAGAGGGTGAAGCTTAACGCTTCACCCTCTTCGTTTTATCCCGCTTTAGTTACTAAACTTAAACCAGCCAAAATCGAAGTTAGAACCGGGCAGGAAGATAAAGGTAACAGTCTGCTTCCCGGTCACCTTTTCGATCGGAAACTCCAGTTTCTGGTATTCCTCAGATGCAGGGAATTCGATAATCTGGCGGGTTTCTCCATCTTCATCGGCAAAGCTGATGTGAATGGTATTTTTGCCTTGGGGAGCCCTGCCGTATATTACCAGCTTATCAGCACCGGAATCACCAAAGTCCATGTCTTCGAACACCAACGAGACGTTGTTGCCGATCCCCTCAATCGTGTCTTCCTTGATGGTGTAGGTATCACCATAAAGCTGATCATGCTCCACAGCGCGATTTTGAGCAAAAGCTCGCGGCGATTCAGTAAACTCGAAGCCTTTAATCTGCATCCGCTCATATACAACGAGGTAGATGTCGTTAGGTCCCCTCAACCGTCTGTTGAGGCGGTAGGTTTCAGGCTGATACACCATCCATTTCGGCGCTTTCTGATAAACATCATCTAACAGTTTCCGGCTGCCCTCCTGGTTCGGCACGCCGTCCCAAATCTCAATCCTAACTTCAGCCCGGGAGTTGAAGAAGATCGGGATCGTAATCTCATCGGATCCATCGGGACCGAAATCCAGGTTCTTAAAGCCCAGAACTGCTCGCTGATGCAGTGGAGTCGCAATGCTCCGCTCACTACCGCTGCCCAGTTCTCCTTCACCGTAGTCATAGAGCGCGGCGGGTACAAACTCGTAAGGACTTTTAGCTACTGCCCCTAAGCCCACACCTTCAAACTCCAGCTGAGAGATGAGCTTCGGCTTGTCGCTGCCGTTGGTGGTAATGCACCGGAGCCGGAACTTACCATCTCCTAATGCTCTCACTACAGCTTGATGGCCATCTGCTTCTACCTCAGCGTAAGGCACCGGAATTCCCAGATCATTAACCACGCTCCACTCCAGCTCCTGGTAAGAAGCATTTTCCGGATAGATGCGGGCTTGAACCGTGATTTCTTTTCGATCTTTGGTCAGCACCCGATCCGGATCGCAGTGCAGCTCGACTTTGCGAACGGGAACTTCCTCACTGCTTCCCATCACGATTGGTCTGGCCTGGTTTTCCATCAGAGCCGAAACACCGATTGCTGCACTTGGATCAACCGGCAGTGCCTCGAATTCAAGGATCTCACTGGGCAGTCCCTTAGATGAAACCCGCACCTGGATTTTTCCAGGTTCGAGTTTAGCACCGATGATTGCCATCAGCTTGCCGCTGAACAGCCTGCGGCTTACGCCTTTGTACTGATCATAGTCAGTGCTGTCTCCGTTATCGAGACCGAGGAGGCGGCCAGCACCGCTGACTTCAACCTCAACGCGGTTAGTGGCATTCTCTACCGGATTGCCATCTTCATCTTCCATGGAAATCTCAACAAAGATCAGATCAGTACCGTTGGCCTGTAGCTGGTACTTATCTGGTTTAAGAATAATCTTCTTGGGATCTTTGAACGATCTTCTCACTGCTGTGGCAATCACTTGATCGTTTTCATCATAAGCAATTGCTTTCAGTTCGCCTTCCTCGTAAGGAACCTTCCACCAGCCGATTAACTGATCCCCATGCTCGTGGTCGATATCAAAGGTGCCGATCGTTCTGCCGTTCAGCTGCAGCTCAACATTCGGCGCATTCGAGCAGACCCGCACATCAATAATCTGACCCGGGTTGAAATCCCAATAGGGGAAGATATGAATCATGGGATTGGTTTTGTAATCGGTCCAAGCAGATTGATAGATATAAAAGGAATCTTTCGGGAATGTAGCAGTATCTATCTGCCCAAAATATGAATTCTTGGTGCGGTATGGAGTCGGCTCACCGATGTAATCAAAACCGGTCCATAAAAACTGGCCTAAGGAGAACTGGTGATCCCTTTCCGCGATAATGCAGTACTCCGCTGACTTAGCCCCCCAGCTTACCGTGCTGTTTCCAAGAGCTGAGCACTGCTCGTCATCATCAGCCAGAATCTGCTGCTCAAACGGGAAATGATAAATGCCCCGGCTCTGCACCACTGAGCTGGTTTCACTGCCGTAGATTACCCAGTCCGGATATTTTTCATGATGCTCTTGGTAGAGCCTTTCGGCGTAGTTATATCCCGCAATTTTTAAGATGTCAGCGCATTTTTGGGCGTTTTCCCACGCCATATAGTTGGAGCCGATTGTAACTTGAGCGTTTTCTTTCGGATCATGCTCTCTCACATAATCCCGCAGCATTCTCGTGATTGCCTGCCCCCGCTCGCTCGCATGGGTATCATAGATCTCGTTACCGATACTCCAAAGCAGCAGGCTGGGATGATTGCGGTCCCGCCGCACCCAGCTGCGCACATCCCGCTCTGCCCAATCAGGGAAAAACCGGGCATAGTCGTACTGGGTTTTGCGCTTTTCCCACATATCGAAAGCTTCATTAACAATAAAGAAGCCCATCTTGTCTGCAAGATCCATTAAAGCCGGCGCCGGCATATTATGGGCTGTTCGAATCGCGTTTACACCCATCTCTTTAAGTATCTTAAACCGCCGCTCTAGCGCCACTTTATTAAACGCTGCGCCCAGCGCTCCCAGATCATGGTGCTCGCACACCCCATTTAATTTCATCTTCCTGCCGTTAACGATCAAGCCCTGATTCGGGTCAAGAACAATTTCCCTAAAGCCCACATTTTGAACAATGGTTTCCACCGCTTGAGCGCTGCCTGCCGGTTTAAGCTCGCTCACCAACCGGTATACATTCGGTTCGTCTGGACTCCAGAGCCGCGGATCAGATACATACAAGACCTGCGAGTCTATCTGCTGTCCACCCTTAGCTTTAACTAAGCTTTTAGAAACAGCCATGACCCGATTTTGGGCATAAATTGTGTGAATTAGTTCTGCATCATCTTTCAGCACCAGCTCGGTATCAATTTCTACCCGCCACCTGCCGTCTTCAGGCTTAATCGATACATAAGTGCCATCGGTAGGAATGTAGTTACTGCCGCGGGTGATCAGATACACGTCGCGATAAATTCCCGCTCCCGAATACCAGCGGCTGTTCGGCGCTTGATGCACCACTTTCATTAAGATTTCATTTTCGCCTTCAATAATAAAGTCAGTCAGATCATGCTCAAAGGAGGAATAGCCGTACTTCCACTCCCCGACCAACTCGCCGTTGACGTACAGAGTGGAATCCATATAGACACCTTCGAAATACAGCAGCAGGTGTTCGGGCTTGGTTTCGCAGACCAGTTTTCTGCGGTACCAGCCAATGCTGTTTTCATAGAGATTTAAGGTATCGTGAACTAACCAGTCGTGAGGCAGATCGATGGGCTGAAATTCCAAATTGGTCGGTTCAGCAACGTCCAAACTGCTCTTGGCAAACTCCCACCCATCGTTAAAAAGCCGCTTCTGATTCAACCAAATTACCTCCCTGTAATTTTATTGGCTCCTATTGATTGCCTTTCAGGCCAATCGCTTCAGCCGCTGTGCGCATCCCGAGAATGGTTTCCTGGATCAGGTCATCTAAATCTGCACCCAGCATCTGACAGCCTGTTTCAATTACTTCCCGATTTACACCGGCAGCGAAGTTCTTCTGCTTGTACTTCTTCTTAACAGACTTGACTTCCAAATCCAAAACACTTTTGGAAGGCCGCATTAAGCAGACCGCGTTGATTAAACCGGTCAGCTCATCTATAGCATAGAGAACCTTCTCCATGAAGTGAACAGGCTTAACATCGGTGCAGATTCCATAACCGTGGCTGCACACAGCGTGGATGATTTCTTCATCAACGCCTCGCTCGCGCATGATTTCTGCGCTTTTATGGCAGTGCTCATCAGGATATTTTTCATAATCCAAGTCGTGCAGCAGCCCGATAACACCCCATTTGTCCGCATCTTCGCCGTGTTTGGCGGCAAAATGGCGCATCACTGCTTCTACAGCTAGGGCGTGCTTCAACAGCGCGTCGGATTGATTATACTCGGTTAACAGCTCCCAGGCCTGCTCACGCGTTAATTGGGCCATATCCAATCCCCCCAAATCCTATGATAATTGTCCTGAAATTATGTGGAATATCAAGATGGTACTTCGCACTAAGTCCTGGAAAGTCCTGCCTAACCCTACCCAACGAGACACTGTTTATCTGCGTACTGAAGCTGATGCAGGTACCTGTAAAGGCTGTTAGGATCAGCGAGCAGCTCGGAATGGGTTCCTGATTCTGCCACCTGCCCCTGATTGATAACCACAATCCGATCGGCTTTTTCGACAGTGGACAGGCGGTGGGCAACCGCGATTGTAGTTCTGCCAACCATCAAACGCTCCAAGGCTTTCTGGACAAGATATTCAGATTCAGAATCCAGCGCTGAGGTAGCTTCGTCAAGAAGCAGAATTGGAGCATCTTTTAAAATCGCTCGGGCAATGGCAATCCGCTGCCGCTGTCCTCCCGACAGATAAGCACCCCGCTCACCGACCTTTGAATCATATCCATTGGGAAGCTGAACAATGAAATCATGGGCGTAAGCTGCCCGGGCGCAGGCTTCAATCTGGTCCATGGTTGCGTTTGGGCTGCCGTATGCAATATTCTCGGCAATGGTCCCGGTAAAGAGATAGCTTTCTTGCGGCACATAAGCGGTCAGCCCGCGAAGTTCCTCCAGGCTTAAATCATAGATTGGGCGTCCATCAATCACAATCTCACCAGCTGACGGCGCATAAAACCCTAACAGCAGCTTTAAAATAGTGCTCTTGCCTCCACCGCTCGGACCAACCAGGGCATACATCTGGCCTTTTGGCACTGTCAAGTTAAGCTTGCGCAGCACCTGCTCTCCATTGGGATAGCAAAAATCCAGCCCGGCAATCTCTACCGCGGTTGACGCATCTGCAGCGGTTCTGGTCCTACTTGGCTTGATTGATACCGGTTTAGGCAGCCTGACCGGCTCTTCCTGCTGATCTAAAAGTTCCAGCACCCGCTCTGCTCCCGCCAGTCCGGTCTGGATCTGGGTGATCTGGTCGCCGAGACTGCGAAACATCCGAATAGCATCATTCTGCATCTGCACCATGAAAACAATATCACCAAAGCCTACCCGTCCTCTGAAAACGAAGAAGCCGCCAATAATCATCAGCCCCACAGCGCTGAGAAAACTGGTAAAGAAATTGACTGAACCCAAAGCTGCGTTACAGCGAACTCGCCTATCCGCCAATGCCAGCACCGAACGGTTTTCCTCGCAGTAATCGTTATTCATCTTCGCTTCCAAACCATAAATCCGGGTAGTCTGCATTCCAGCCAATAGATCTGAGAGCCTTTCCGTAAGCTTACCCAACCGCTCCTGCACCTGATTTGAGAGCTTCCGCACTAGTTTAGCAAAACGGGCGTTAAGGTAAGTGAAGATCAAGCCTAAGCCAATAGTAAAGGCAGCGAGCTCCGGACTGCGGATGAACATCACCGCTAATGCGGCGGTACCGCTCAGCACGCTCTGGCAGATTGCCTGAATATTGCTGCTGTAAACTAACTCGAGGGTTTTTAGGTCGTTAGTCACCCGGGAGGTTAAATCTCCACTGTGGTTTTCTTCCAGAAAGCTGGCGGGAAGCCGCTGGATTTTCGCAAAAGTGATGGTGCGGAAGTTTGCGCTGGTGCGGTTGACCACATATGTAAGCAGATAGTAGCTGATTCCGCCTACCAAAGCGGTTCCACCCAGCAGCCAAGCTGTTTGAGTCAGTTTTGCAAGTAGGACTGCCAAATCTCCTAACTCCATCGCTGCGGACATGTCGGCAAAAAATGCAGCCACAATATAATTGATGGCAAAGGACAGCAGACTAACTGCTGTTAAGGAAATAAAGTAAAGCGGCTTGAGCTTGATGTATTTGATAATCCTCATTAAAGTACGCTTTTTCATTCTTCTTCCTCCTCAACCAGCCTGCTGCAGCTGGGTTTGGTATAGGCGGTAGTATGTTCCTTTAAGTTGTAGGAGTTCCTCATGGGTACCCGCTTCAACAATCCGTCCCTGATCAATCACCAGAATCCGATCTGCGTTTTTAATCGTAGACAGCCTGTGGGCAATGACAAGGGTTGTTTTGTCCTGCATCAGCCTCTCCAAAGCCTGCTGAACCAGGTGTTCCGCTTCCATATCCAAGGCAGAAGTTGGTTCATCTAAGAGCAGAAGCTCCGCATCTTTTAAAAATGCTCTGGCAATAGCAATTCTCTGCTTCTGCCCGCCTGATAGGCGGCTCCCCCTTTCACCCACAACTGTGTCGTATCCATGCGGCTGCTGGAGGATAAACTCATGGGCCGCTGCCGCCTTGGCTGCGGCAGCAATTTGGTCATCATCGGCACCCAGCCTTCCAAAAGCGATATTTTCTTTGATTGTTGTGGGGAATAAAAAGGGATCTTGAGTAACTAACGAGATGCGGCTCCGAAGCTGCTGGGGATCCCATTTCGCATATTCATGGCCGAAAATATTGATTGTACCGGAATTAGGACGATAGAACCCGGTAATTAGCTTAAAGATTGTTGATTTCCCTGAGCCGCTGGGACCGACTAATGCTGTTATCTCGCCTTTTTTGATCTGAAATGACAGATCTTTAAACAGCTCTGATTCTCCATAACCGAAACTGACACCACAAAATTCCAAAGCAGTGTCGTTATCCGCGGGATCGGTCACTCCCCCTACCGGTTCTTCTGGAATCTCTAAAAGCTCCTGAATACGGCCGTATCCTGCCATTGCCCGGTGATACTGGCCGATATAATGGGGCAGTGCGGTTAAAGGATTGCTGACATGGTTAAGAAGATTGATAAAAGCAAATAAGGAACCAATCGAAAGCCGGCCGGAAATCGCCAAATATCCGCCGTATCCGAAGCAGATTAGAAAAGGCGTAAGTCCAACCAGGTAGGAAACCGCGTGCATCAAGCTCTGCTGCCTGCCTAGTTTTAAGCCGTGCTGCAGGCTTCTTTTTACAAAGCTCTGGAATTTTTTCTCCCGCTCTACTTCAATCCCGAAGGCCTTAACTTCAAAGCTGCCGGCGATGCTGTCCTGAACCTGGCTGTTGATATCACCGAGGCTGTCCTGCAGTTGGCGGCTGGCTTGATGAATCGGTTTAGAAATTAAGGTTACCGCCGCTGCCAAGACTGGTGTGACAACTATCACCGCTGCGGTCAGCTGCCAGTTAATGATCAATAAATAGATTAAAGCCCCAACCGCAGATAAAGGAAAGTAAATCAGGGGCATCAATCCGCCTGCCAGAAATTCTCTTACCAGGGTAACATCATTGGTTAAGCGGCTGATCAAATCACCGGAATGGTGCTGCTCCAGATACGAAATCGGCAGCCGATTGAGCTTTTCCACAGCCTGCTGCCGCATCTGCGCCCCGGCCTGCTCGCCGAAGCGGCCTAATGCCAGCCTTCTTACAAAAACAACGCCCGTCATCACAACCGTAATTACTGTAAACCAGATACCGACAGCGAGCAGGTCCTGATAGCTGCCACCGGTAATTGCATCAACTCCGGTCCGCAGAACTGCTGCTACACTCAGATCCGCTAATGCTTCTACCAAAATACAGAGTAACGCTAAAATCAAGAGTGGGCGGTGCTGTTTGAGATCCGCTAATAACTGCTTAAAATACTGCATATTCTCAACCTCCTTGATTAGAGGATATCAGGAACAGCTGGGTCGGGCTACGGTCCGAGGAACGGATATTTTTCCTCCTTAAGGCTGAGATGAAAATAAGACTGCCGTTCTAACACAGCAGTCTTATCTCAAAAAATAATATTTTTCATGCTAGAGCATTACTGAAACCTGATCCCGATCCATGCGGGCAATGCACTCCTTGAGTTTGTTGCGCAGATAAGCATCTTCTGCCGCGACGTTGCGAACTTGGCGCAGCAGATCGATGCCGCGGCGGAACGCAAATACTAAGTCACCTTCATCAATTTGCGATGCCTCCATCAGCACAGTAAAGCTCTCTCCCTGGGACCAGCGGTAAGCTAGAACCGCAATATGGTCGTTAAATTCAACCGTTGAAAATCCTAAGAACCGTTTTTCCATGTTGGCAAGCTGGAATACCAGCTTATAGGCGGGGGTAAAGTTCAGCTTATGCCGAATTTTAGTTTCATTGCGGCGCGGTTCATAGCCAATCGCTACCGCCAGAGCATTCAGCTCGGAAATGCTGTACTTGTGGAACCAGCCTTCCATAAACAGCTCGGTAATCAAAAGCTCGTGGCCGTGGATGTGACTGGCAAACTCTCCGGCACTGGTAAGTTTATCTCCCTGCAGATAACCTAAAGCCTGAAGCAGAGCTTTCTTATCCTGATACTCCTGGTAATACCGGCTTTGTGGGTCAATCTGCTGCTCCCGCTTGATTAAGTTCTGATAGCGGTGGACCAGTTTCCGATAGCGCTTGCTGTCTTTGCGGCACTCGCGCTGCGTTTCCTGCGGGCAGTCCACAACCTCTGTTTCGTTAATAGCCTGATTAATGGCTGCCAGCTGCTGGCGCAGACGCCTTTTTGCCCGCGGATAGCGTTCCTTCCGCAACCGGTTCTGCAGCTGTTTCTGCTGACGGAGCATCCGCTCAAAGACTGCTGGGCAGGCTTCCTGGTCAGTATGCTCGCAGAACTGATCAAGCTCTGCCTTCAAATCATCGATCCGCTCCCTGAGAAACTCCCGCTCATCGAGAGCTTGGTATGTAGCAAAGTTCTGGCCTAGGATGCGGTAAATCTGCTCATCATCATAGTTTTTAATTAAGTTGAGAATCGAGTTATAGGTCAGGGCAAACTGGCTCTGAAGCGGTTCAATCTGGGATTCTTTCATGCTGGGCAGATCATGTGGATCATAATAATTAAAATCAACCAGCATAAACACAAAGCCTTCGGTATCAATTCCCCGCCTGCCGGCTCGTCCCGCCATTTGAAAGTATTCCCGGTTGGTAATCGCCCTAAACGACCGGCCGTCCCACTTAGTGCTGGAATCGAAACAAACACTGCGGCAGGGGAAATTCAGCCCCACTGCGAATGTTTCGGTACAGTACAGCACTTTGATTAAACGCCTGGTAAACAACTCTTCAACCACATCTTTTAGAGCCGGCAGCATTCCGGCGTGGTGGTAGCCAATGCCTTTGAGCAGCAGGCTGCGCAGGCCTTTCCACCGCTCACTTAAGATGCGCGGATAACGGGCACTGACTGCATCGATGACAGCCTCCGCTTCTCTGCGCTCATTAACTGTCAGGAAGCTGTTGTCAGCTCCCAACTCAATAGCATTTAACTCAGCTTTTTTGCGGCTGAAAGTGAAAAACAAACAAGGCAGATACCCATCCTTTATTTCTTCGATTAGGTCCACATGGGTAGTTGCAGGAACTTTATAGCCGTCTGCCTGCTTGATCCTGCCCAAAACCTTTTTAGCCCGCTTGCGAAACTGATTAACTGGAACAGCACCCATGCTTTTTTCAAAGATATAGTGGCGCAGGGGCACAATCCGCTCAAAGTGAGTGACGATCTTAATCTCCTGCCGCTGAGTCTGGCCGATCCACTCCGCCAGCTGCTCCACATTGGGAATAGTAGCGCTTAAGCCTAAAAACCGCATTGTATCCGGCATGAAGATCAAGCTTTCCTCCCACACGCTGCCCCGCTCTGGATCATCGATGTAGTGGATCTCATCAAAAATCACATAGCGCACATCGGCAACCCGCTCAGGAGACTGCTGAAGGAGGTTGCGAAAAATCTCAGTGGTCATAATCAATACCGGAGCTTCGGAATTGATCACCACATCACCGGTTAAGATCCCGACTGCGTCTTCGCCCATAATAGCTTTAAACTCTTTAAATTTCTGGTTGCTGAGCGCCTTAATCGGCGCGGTGTAAACTACCCGCCCATTTTCTTTGTAGATTTTTTCGATCAGGTAATCGGCAATTAAGGTCTTACCCACACCGGTTGGAGCGGCAACCAGGACAGAATAATTCTGATCAATGTACTCTACTGCTTCCTGCTGGAAGGGGTCGAGTACAAAACCGCGATAAACCTGAGTTGTGCCGTTATTACTCAAAGAAATCCTCCTTATAATCCCAGATTAGCTGCCGCGTTGGGCAGCTGCTGCCAGCGAAATTTCCGCAGCGTAGGCACTGGAAGAGACTGTATCACCCATACCCACCGTGCTGACAGGGTTCGGGACGATATGGGCGGGGACAACCAAAGCCCAGTGGTCATCCAGTTCCATAATGCCTGTAGCAAGTACTGCCTCGCCTGCCGGCAGTCCTAAACTCTGCGCTTCGCTGACAAATTCCTGCAGCTGCTTCATACCAACATCACTTAACGGATAATCAACCATCTGATCAACATCTTCCAGCGGCACCGCGCCTCCCTGCATAGCTTTCACTGCATTAACCGCGGAAGCAAACAAGCAGGCCTGCCGCACAATCTCCGGATCAACTCCATAAGGTTTCATGAGTACAACTACATAATAACCAAGATTATGCAGATGGATACGGGGAACGTTCAATTCCCTGGCCACCGCGAGAGCTCCCTTGTAGAGGCTGAAAGCTCTCTCATTTTCTGCAATCTCGGCTGCTAATTCACCATACCCGAGTCCTGCTAAGAGCCGGCGGATCTCGTTTTCATTAATTCCGAAACTGGTAAACAAAGGCGCAAGACTTTTTAGCAGTTTCTTTTCGTCATCCGCATCGGGCATAGGCACATATTCTAAGTGCAGTTTTAATTCCGGATTCTTGGACTTAAGGCGCAGCAGGTCATCACTGCTCAGCTTAATGTACTCATCTAAAGTTTCTGCCCGCCCTTCAATCCGGCCGTGGTGGTAGCCAGCCATAAAAGCTACATCTATAGTCTGTCCTAATTCAGGTAAATGGGACGCTATTTCCGGATCAAATCCCATTGCCGCTTTCGGGTTGCGTGTACCTAAAATCACGCGATTAGCTCGAGGTGAAGTGATTTCTTCATCGCCAAATTTAAAAGTAATTCCTTTAGCATACTCAAAAATGTAATTAAGTTTTGTCCACTGATCATTAACTGATTCCCGAACCGGAATCCAGGTAATGCCGCTGTTTACCTCGGGATATAATACCCTGGAGTCAAAACTGGCAGCCTGTTTCGACGATAAGACCGGGCTGTAAACGGAGCTGGTGGCTCCTAAAGCTGCCATCTGGTTTGCAATAATTCCAGCCTGTCCGCCCATCGCCTCCGAACGCTGCAGAAAGACCTGACTAAACCAATCACCAAGCTTGCTGTCCATGACCCCGTAGTGGGATTTACCTACCTTGATGCACTCTTTAAGCAGAGCCATAAACTCAGTATTGGTAGTGACAGGCCACACTTCGGTTGGTTCCGCAGGAGGATTGTCCAAAATCTGTGGTTCCTGCTTCATGATGCCGGCAATCATGTCTGCGTTCAGCTTAATAACTACGTCAACATTTGCATTAAATCCGGCAAATACCCTGCAGTTAAGTTTAGTTGTAATCGCATGCCTTAAATAATCGTGCCACATTACGCGTCTGCCTCCCTTATCCACCAAATCTAACTTCTATATTAACGGTTCTGCGGAAATATCCTGCCTGGAAAGCCAATAAATACCCAATGGGCAAAGTATTGCCAAGGGTGTTGTAAATCACTGGCGAAAGGTGTATACTTATCAATGTAGTAATAATTAATGCGAAGGAGGTGCCTTTCTTGAATACACTGCAAGAAAGAGTGCAAAAAGTGCTGGACTTAATCCGTCCCCAAATTCAAGGCGACGGTGGAGATGTAGAGTTGGTTGGCATTAATGAGGACAATGTTGTTACTGTTCGTTTAACCGGTGCGTGTGTTGGGTGCCCCATGTCCCAATTAACTTTAAAAGCAGGTATTGAGCGCATTCTCAAACAGCAGATTCCGGAAGTCACAGCTGTTGAGGCTGCTAACTAGTAGATGATGATAAGGTAGGCGGTCTGCGCCTACCTTTTGCTTTTTAAGGGAGGTTTAAGAGTGGAGCAGTTTTTTGCAGAAGCAGAACAGCTGGGGTTAGACGCGGTCGCTGTTACCCATGCGGAGAAATTCACAGAATGCCTGTGGCATTTAGAGAAAATAAAAAGCGAAGGGCATTATCCCGATTTTACCGAGCAGGATCTCCAGATTCGGATTGATCCCAAAGCAGTGCTGCCGAGCGCAAAAACAATCATCAGTACTGCAATTGCCTACAAAACTGAGCTGCCGAAGTTAAGTCCTCAGTCCGGGCTGCTCTCCCGCTACGCATGGGGTATTGACTACCACCGAGTCCTGACCCACAAGCTGGAAACACTGGCAGAGTGGATGCAAAAAAACCTCGGCGTTAAGAACTATGCTGTCTGTGTTGATACTAAACCCACCCTAGACAGGGCTATCTTTTTGCGGGCTGGGCTTGGATGGCGGGGCAAGAACTGCTGTGTTTTCCATCCCCAATTTGGATCCTGGATCTTTTTAGGCAGCATCCTTGTGGATGTGGAACTGCCGCAAATCAACCCTCATCCTTTTTCATCAGCATCTCCCTGTGATAAGTGCGATCTGTGCATTCAAGCCTGTCCAACCGGAGCACTGTTTGCCCCGTATCGGATCAACCCGTATATCTGCATTTCTTACTTAACCCAGATGAAGGGCTTTATTCCGGTTGAGCTGAGAGCAAAAATCGGCGTTAAATTGTGGGGCTGTGATAACTGCCAGCAGGTGTGCCCCATTAACAAACAGGCTCCTTCCTGTTCCCATTTGGAGTTTGCTCCCAAAGACGAGCAGAGCATCCCGGTGATCCCGCTGTTAAACATCAGCAATCGGGAGTTTAAGCATCGCTTTGGCGATACACCCATGGGCTGGCGCGGCAGAAGCGTAATCCAGCGCAACGCTGCGATCGTGTGCGGAAATCTCCAGTTAGGCGAAGCTGTTTCCGAGCTTAAAACCAGTCTGGAGGATCCCAAACGGGTTGTGCGGGGCACTGCTGCCTGGGCATTGGGAAAGATTGGCACCAAAAAAGCCAGGGAAATCCTGGCTGATCATAAAACCAAAGAAACGGATCTGCAGGTATTAGCTGAAATTGAATCAGCTTTAACCAGTCAGTGAGCGTTCCGAACCCGTACCGGAAATCCATGCTCTTTGAGAATCCGGACCGCTTTTTCTGCCGACCCGATTTTAGCAAAGCCCAGTCGTAATGTGCCGCCTTCGCCTTCCCGAACCCTAAGAATCTCAATATCGTCTATATTTACGTCCTGCCCGCCTAAAATAGCTGCTACCTGTCCAATCATACCCGGACGGTCAGGAATGGTAACAATAATCTCATCTAAGAAAGGCCAGTAGCCTTTCATTTTCGCCGGAATCTGATCGCGAACAGTTTTAGCCGCTGCCAGCTGCATTTCAAAATCCGGTCTTAATTCCTCGGCCAAAGCCCGCTTCATTTCGTTTAAACAATTTGTGAAGCGATCAATCATGGCAATTACCTGCTCTTTATTGCTGAAGCAGATATCCTTCCACAAACCGGGATTGCCTGAAGCAACTCTGGTAGTATCCTTAAAGCCCCCGGCAGCCAAAGCTAAAGTCATGGGATGTTCTCCAGCGAGCTCAGCTGCTGTCTGCACCAAGGCGGCAGCCGCAAGATGAGGCAGATGACTGATCGCTGCGGTAATTTTGTCATGAGTGTCCGGATCCAGGACCAGAGCTCTGGCACCAACTCCTTCTACTAGATTTCTCACCCGTCCCAGCGCCTGCGGATCAGTTGTCTCAGTTGGAGTCAGCAGATAAAAAGCATTTTCAAACAGATACGGATCTGCTCCGCCAACACCCGCTGTTTCCGCCCCTGCCATAGGATGCCCACCCACAAAGGCGTTGTTGGGCAGAAGCTGCTCTGCCTGAGCTACAAATTCACTTTTTGTGCTGCCCACATCAGTGACCACAGCCTGTGGCGCCAGGTACCCGCGGATGTTTTCCAAGATTTTTAAGTTGGAGAAAATCGGCGCGGCTAAGACAACCAGATCTGCATCCCGCACCGGTGAATAATCAAGCGCGTATGTATCAACAGCTCCTAATTCTTTGGCCATTTGCAAACTGTTCTCATCAAGATCGATACCAACAACTTTATCAGCCAGCCCGTGCTTACGCACCGCCATTCCTAAGGAGCCGCCGATCAAACCGACTCCGATGATTACCATCTGATCAAAGATTACAGCCACGGGTACTCCTCCTAATTCACAGTCCATTAAACTGTAATATTTGACTAAACTATTCCAAACCCTTCTTGATCGCTTCCCGCGCCAGCTCATCGCAGCGATTGTTCCAGAAATTGTCGCTGTGGCCTTTCACTTTAATCCACGTGATTTCATGCTTCTTGGCTAATACCAGCAGTTCTTCCCATAAATCTTGATTGCTCACCGGCTGATTTCTGGCGTTTTTCCAGCCCCGCCTCAACCAGCCGGAGAACCAGTCCTGCAGAAAAGCATTAACCAGGTAAGCGCTGTCAGAGTAAAGATTAACTCTGCTGGGAGTTTTCAGCCGCTTTAAAGCCTCGACAGCAGCGGTCAGCTCCATTCTCTGATTGGTCGTGTTCGGCACATAACCGCTGTATTCTTCAACTACTTCACGAATATGATCATGATAGATAATAACTGCCCCCCAACCTCCCGGACCGGGATTGCAGCTGCAGGCACCATCGGTGTAGATTTCTATTGTTTTTTGCGTCATGTTTACCACTCCTTGGATGGATTCTTCGTTTTTCTTGGCATTTCGGACGGAGTATGATAAATTTAAAATATATCCACTATTATACTTAGGAGGTGAAACCGTGGTAGAGAAACTGGAAGTTCTCACTGAAGACTCCCGCCATGTGGGCAAGAGCTGCGCCAAGTGTGAACAAAAACTGGAAATCGGTGCTGAAATTGTCGAATGTCCCCGCTGTCACGCAGTCCACCATGCTGACTGCTGGAAGCAGAATGGCGGCTGCGGCCGCAGAGGCTGCGCCCAGGTCGCCAAAGCAGTGGTCGGTGAAAAATCTGCCGGTGATGGTCCACCTCCCCCAATCCCGCCGCATAGAATATTACTGGGACTCGGGATCGTACTTGCTGTTATTTTAGTTTCTATTTTGTGGCCAGAACCACCGGATCCGGCTGCGGGGCGGACCAAAATTTATGTTCTGTTTGAAGCATCACTGGATGAGCAGAATGAATTGAACCGCATTATTAATGATTTTAATGCCGAAAGCAGCGATATTTATATTGAACTGCAGACATCATCGCGCAGCATGATTGAAAACCAATTGGTTGTGCGCATGGCAGGCGGCGATGCTCCGGACATTTTTGCGCTTCCCTATGACCGCTATGAAGCAATGCTGGATCAGATCGGAGCAATGTATCAGCTCGGGGACAGCGATAATCCTGTCTATGGTGTGCAGCATCCTTCTCAGCTGAGGGTAATTAGTATTTTTGTCCACACTCCCCATCCATATGAAGCTGTCGAAGTGCTGCGCTATCTGCTGCAGGAGATGCCCCGCCGAGATTTAACAGAGCTCAAAGAGCAGGCTCATATTCTGGATCCGGAGTATATGGTCGATGTCGATACCTTCTTGAGCTTAACTGAATAAGCAAAGGAGCCCTTTTTATGAACATTGCAATGTTTACTGACAGCTACACCCCGTATATAAGCGGTGTTGTCCGCTCAATTCAGCGCTTCAGCCGCGGATTAACCGCGCTCGGACACAATGTTTACATCTTTGCACCACAGTATTCGAAAAAACAGATGGCCAATGTCAGTGAGCAGGATGGGATTAAGGTCTTCCGCTTTCATTCCTTTCCTGCTCCTACCTGTCCTTCCTACGCGCTGCCGATTCCCATCTCCTTAAAAGCAGATCGGCTGATTCGCACGCTCAACATCGACATTATTCATACCCATTCACCATTTATCACAGGACAGTTAGGAGCAATCTTGGCGCGGAGAAACCGCATTCCGCTTGTATTTACTCATCATACATTATATCAGGAATACAGCCATTATTTACCCGGTCCGCAAAAATTGACCAAGCAGATGATTACGAGCTATCTCAAACGCTATTTTCGCCACTGCCATCATATCATCGCCCCAACCGAACTGGTTAAGGACTATATCCTGGATCTTTATCATATCACAAATCCGATCACCATCGTACCGACGGGGATCGATCTCAGCCAGTATGAAATGGCTGATCCTGACTGGCTCCGTCATAAGTATCAGATACCGAAGCACCAGCGGATCATTTTGTATGTGGGACGTTTATCAGTAGAAAAAAGTCCCCGCTTAATCTTGGAAGCATTTCTGCAGCTGAATAAATCAATTGCAGATCTCCACTTGGTATTTGTAGGGGATGGTCCAGAAAAAGTCAACCTCGTCAAAATGGCCAAAGCTCACGGCTTGGAGAAGCAGGTTACCTTTACCGGCGCAGTTGATGCCAAAGAGGTAGTCCACTGCTACAGCGGCGCTGAGCTGTTTTTATTCAGCTCCACTACCGAAACCCAGGGTTTGGTCATGATTGAGGCCATGGCAGGGGGTGTGCCGGTCGTAGCGGTCAATGCCACCGGTTCCAGTGAAAGCGTTATAGATGGCTACAACGGCTTCTTAACTGAAAATTCCACTGAAGCTCTGGTTGAAAAAGCCGAATTGATCTTAACCAACCGAACACTATGGCAGGAGCTGCGGGAAAATGCCCTTAAAACAGCTCAGCTGTACAGCATTGAAAATACATCCAGGCAGCTGATCACTGTGTACGACCAAACCTTAGAACAAGAAAAAGTCAGTTAACAGATTCATCCCTCCCCTCATAGGCTGTAATAAAGAGCCTCACGGTGGAGTGAATCATCTTGTCCAAGCAGAGAATAATCAATCCTCACCGGATTTACGACTACCAATATGATCTCTATGGATATAACTATGACTTTGATAATTATTCGTTCGCTAAATCTGCCCAAACTAAGCAGAAGCTAAATCCAAAACAGGTCAAAAACAAAGAAGAGCCGGGGTAACCCAGCTCTTTTCTTTGTATCTTAAAACTGTACCTGCGGTACTTCTTCTGCTCCCGGACGCGCTTCAAAGAACGGCCGCGCTTGTTTTCCGAACATGTTAGCGATCACAACTGTCGGGAACTGTTTGATTTTCACATTCCACGCCTCAACCGCTTGATTGTAGCGGCGGCGCCCCTGAGCAATTTTATTCTCAGAAGCAGCCAGCTCATCCATTAAGCGGGTGAAATGCGTATCCGCTTTTAACTGGGGATACTGCTCAACAATTACCAACAAACGGCTTAAGGCTGATTCTAACTGCTGATTAGCTTCCAGCGCTTCTGAAGCAGAACCGGCACCAATCAAACGGGAACGGGCGTTAGCAATTTCCGAAAATACTCCTTCTTCATGGCTGGCGTAGCCTCTCACGGTTGCCACAAGATTGGGAATTAAATCAGCCCGATTCTGCAGCAGGTTTTCAACCTCTGCCCAGCTGGAATCTACTGCCGTTTCCATGCTTACCAGCGAGTTATAGCTGGAGACGACTCCACCGATAAGAGCCACTAAAAGAATTACAATAATGCCTAAGACCAAAGAACCTTTTTTCATCGCTGACCCTCCAATACTTAGTCTAGAATTTACGGCTGGCACCGCCGCCACCGCTGCGTCCTCCGCCAAATCCTCCGAATCCTCCGCTGCGTCCTCCCCCACCGGAGCGCGGAATCCGGGTAGTCGGAACAATTACAGTGCGGGGATACCCTCTGCCTCCGGTTCCGGAACCACCTGTCCCCCCCGGAGTATTTGGAGGCTGCTTGCGGGCCATCACTGAGATAAAGATAGCTATCGCAACAAAAACCAAAAATGCTGTTAAGTCACCTGAATCGTCGGTTTTTCTATCTAATTCAAAAGACTCATCGCTCAATACTGCTTGAAAAACTCTTGCAGCTTCAACCAATCCGGTATTGTAATCATTCTTCGCTAGATGCGGGATGACGTATTGATCAAGAATGGCGCCCACTTTTCCAGCTGGCAGCACGGTTTCAATGCCGTATCCGGTCTCAACCCGCAGATCCCGGGATTCAAGTACCAGTAGAATTAAAATACCGCTGTCTTCCGGACCACCTATTCCCCATTCTGCAAACAAATCTACAGCATAGTTCTCTAAAATCTCATCACCAATATCTGAAATTGTTACAACTGCTAGTTCTATTCCCTGCTCCTCTGCCAGAGATTCGGCAATGGCTGTAATATGTGCCCTGCTGCCGCTGTTGAGGATACCTGCAAAGTCATTGACATATCCGACCGGCTTAGGAAAAGCAGCTGCAACAACCGGTGTTACTGCCAAAATCAAAAATAACACTATTAAGAAACGATTATATCTGCTGATATTCAGCCCTCCCTCACCTAATACTATGCATAAATATATTATACTACGAACACAAAATAACTGCTATGGTAAATTTTCGACCGGAATCTGATGGTATACCTGGACATCCGGCTGCCACTGGAACTGATCCGCAGTGATCTCCTGGAGCATGCGGTAAATCTGATCAACTTGATCAGGAAGGACATCCACACTAAAGGTTACTTCCGCAAGGTACTCAGTATCATGAATTATCACACCGCTGTTGACTAGTTCATTCTGGACCTTGCCCATCAAGGTGTAGTCTACGGTTACCTTAATGCGCTGGTGAGGCACATAGCGGACAATTCCCGCTGCCCGCAGTGCTTCCGCGGCTGCACCGCCGTAAGCGCGGATTAAACCTCCCCGGCCGAGGAGTGTGCCGCCAAAATAGCGGGTGGTTACGACCACTACATTAACCATATCAAGAGATTTGATCGCCTCTAGGGTAGGCAGTCCGGAAGTGCCGCTTGGTTCACCGTCATCAGAGCATTTCTGCTGCTCAGCCTGGTTGCCGACAACATAAGCGTAGACATTATGGGTAGCATCCCAGTGCTTTTTGCTGATTTCGGCGATGAACTCTTCCGCTTCTTCAACTGTGCTGACCGGCTTTGCCCGGCCGATAAACTTGGATTTGCGCTCAATTAAAACTATTTCACTGGCTTTCGCCACAGTTAAGTACTCACTTAACAACCTGATTCACCTCATTGTCTGCTTATCTCTCAATATTCTCCTTTGTCTTGACGAAATCCTATAAATATCTGATATAATCAAGGTGCCGATAAATCGGCTGGGAAGGAGGCAGGCGCAAGCCTCAATTTATGGATATTATTCACCAAATAGCTCAGGAACTAAAAATTAGTGCTAAACAAGTGGAGCAAACAGTTAAGTTATTAGACGAAGGCAACACCATTCCCTTTATTGCGCGCTATCGTAAAGAAGCAACCGGGGAGTTAGACGAAGTAGTAATCCGCAATCTCGCTGACAGATTGAGTTATCTGCGCAATCTGGAAACACGCAAGAGTGAGGTGCTAAGCTTAATTGCGGAGCAGGACAAACTGACAGAGGAAATTCAAAAGCAGATTCAAAGCGCGGTAACTCTCCAGGCCCTGGAAGACATCTATCGACCATTCCGGCCTAAGCGCCGCACCAGAGCTTCGATCGCCAAAGAAAAGGGGTTGGAACCCCTTGCAGACTTGATTTTCGAGCAGAGCGGCGCAGCTCTGGACAAGCTGGCTGAACCTTTTATCAGCGAAGAAGTGGATTCGATCGAAGCGGCGCTTCAAGGGGCAGCCGATATTCTCGCGGAACGCTTTGCCGATGATCCAAATCTGCGGCAGACAGCCCGCCATTTTACCTGGAATTATGGCGTGATTGTCTGCGAAGCGGCCAATAAGGAGCCTTCGGAGCAGGATTTGGAATTCAAGATGTACTTTGATTACCAAGAACCGGTCCATAAGATTCCCCCCCATCGGGTGCTGGCGATCAATCGAGGGGAACGGCTGAAAGCTTTAAAAGTTAAGCTTTCTGTCGAACCGGAACCGATTTATCGCAGCTTTGCCAAAAAGCTGATCACTTCTTCTACCAGTCCCGGATCCCAGTGGCTGCACGCTGTGATTGAAGACAGCTATCAGCGGCTGCTGGCACCAAGTGTGGAGCGGGAAATCCGCAATCAGCTGACGGAAACTGCGGAAGAACACAGCATTGCCATCTTTGCCAAGAACTTAAGGCAGCTGTTGATGCAGGCTCCGGTGCGCGGCAGAAATCTGTTAGGCATTGATCCGGCGTACCGCACCGGCTGTAAGGTCGCTGCGCTCAACAGCTATGGCGACCTGCTGGCAACTGCGACAATTTATCCTCATGATCCCCGCAATCAGTGGGAGCAGTCGCTGCAAGTGCTGGCTGAGATGGTTGATAAACATAAGATCGATTTAATCACGATCGGCAACGGCACTGCCAGTCGCGAAACAGAACAGCTGGTGGCAGAACTGATTAAAAACCACAACCGCAAACTAGAATATCTGGTGGTGAATGAAGCCGGAGCCTCAGTTTATTCCGCATCAGATCTAGCCAGGCAGGAGTTTCCGGAACTTGATGTTTCCATGCGGGGAGCAGTCTCAATTGCCCGCCGGGTTATTGATCCACTGGCAGAACTGGTTAAAATCGATCCTAAATCAATTGGTGTCGGCCTCTATCAGCATGATGTCAATCAAAAGGAGCTGGCCAAGGCTTTAGGGGAAGTTGTGGAAAGCTGCGTCAACTATGTGGGTGTGGAGCTAAACAGCGCTTCTCCCGCTTTACTGAGGCATGTTTCGGGCTTAACCGCACCGGTTGCGGAAAGAATATCTGCGTACCGCAGCGAAATCGGAGGATTTACCAGCCGGGAGCAGCTTAAAGAAATTAAAGGTTTGGGAGCAAAGACATTTGAGCAGTGCGCCGGATTCCTGCGCATCGCCCAAAGCACAGATCCTCTCGATAATACCGCTGTGCATCCTGAATCCTATCCCTTAGCCCGGCAGATTCTGCGGTTAATCGGATATGAGACCCAAGATTTAAATACATCGCTTCCAGAAATCAGGGCTAAGCTGAAGACCCTGGATCCCAAAGCGGTTGCTGCAGAGCTTAATGCCGGTGAACCTACAGTCCGAGATATTTTAGCCGCCCTGGCCCAGCCGGGCAGGGATCCCAGAGATGAGCTTCCTCCTCCGTTCTTTAGAGCAGATGTGCTGGAAATCTCTGATCTGCGTCCGGGGATGATCCTCAAAGGCACTGTCCAAAATGTGGTTGACTTCGGCGCCTTTGTTGATATCGGCGTTCAAAAAGCGGGATTGGTCCATATCTCCCAGATCAGCGAACAATACATCAGCCATCCCACCGATGTTCTGCAGGTCGGGGATATTGTGACCGTGCAGGTGCTCAGTGTCGATGAAGCGCAGGGCAGAATCAGTTTAACGATGAAAATCAAACAGCACCCGTAAATCGGGTGCTGTACTTATTATCCGCGCTCCTGCGAGCGAACCTGCTCAAAGCCGTTTGGATAGCGCTTACGCAATTTAGCAATGTTTTTTTCCGCAATTTCGCTGAGGGAAAGGCCTACAGCATCCGCTAAGTTAGCCAGATACCAGAGCACATCTCCCAGCTCTTCCTCCACTTTCTGAGCGTCTAGCTCGTGGCCGTGAAAAACTACTTTTTTCAGATAATCGCAGACTTCTCCTGCTTCACCGGCTAAGCCCATGCCTAAGTTGGCATATAAATATAGATCTTTAACTTCTGTATTTAAAGTGCGTTTTGCTTGCTCCTGATAGTCATCAAACTGGTTCAAAATAATCACTCCTGATCAGCAATCCCGGCAAAAGCTTCCGGCATCCGGAAAATATGAATTCGATCCAAAGGCCAATAAGACCAAATTGCTCTGCCGACAATATTCTCCCGCGGTACGAATCCTACCCGAGGATCGCGGCTGTCTAAACTGTTATTGCGGTTGTCCCCTAAGACAAAATAATGGCCCTCGGGAACGATGTGAGGGTTGAATCCTCTGATTGTGGTCTCGGCAATATAATCTTCTTCGATTACAACGCCGTTAACATATACCTTTCCGCCGGCAATCGCAACAGCGTCTCCCGGCACAGCAATGACTCGTTTAATAAATTCTTCTTTAGGATTGGCCGGATATTTGAAAACTACAATATCTCCATGCCGGGGTTCCCGGAACCGATATGTCAGCTTATCCACCAGCAGCCGCTGGTTATTTTCAAGCGTAGGCATCATTGAACTTCCATCCACAACAAATGACTGCGCAATAAAAATAATAATAAAAGCAGTAAGTACGGCTGCCCCGACAATCGTTTCAATCCACTCTTGCAACGGCGATTTAGTTCTTTTTACCTGCATCCCCTTCACCTCTATATGAAAATTCCACATCAAATAAATAAATTCCTGCTAACCTCCGATAAAGCTAGCAGGAACAAGCTGGTAAGATTAAAGTTCCCACAAGCAGCTGCTGCAGACCTTTTTATACTGCTGCACTTTTTCCTGAAATCTCTGCTGATCGCCTTCTTGAAGTGCCTTATCAATCTCGGTTTTCAGCACCACACCTGAGAGCAGCAGTTCTACCTGTTCCCGAATTAACCGGGAGATTTCATCATCTTTCGCACTCTCAGCGGTAAATTCCTCAACCGCCTGCTGATACCAGTCTGGAACATCACCGGCGAACCTAAACTCCATATAAAGCACACCGTTAAAGCGGCGCAGCACTTCAACCGCCTGCACCGGGTCATGCACCCACAGCGTTCTGCTCTTTCGCTTCTGCTTCACTAAGCGACCGTTTACCAAGGAAATTTCCTCACGCTCGACTGCCCCCAATTCCAGTTCAAAAGACGGTCCCTCCGCTCTGGCCTGCGCTATCATCATTGTATCCGGCAGATATGCTCGTGAGGTCACAATCCTAATTCGTTTCAGCAGCTCTTTGTTTTCCAGCAGATAGTCCAACAAGTACTTGCTCATGCGGTGTTTGAGCGGGGTTTTACTGAACCTGCGAATTGCATCAACAACAATCATCATCCACCACCCCTACTCTGAAAGCAGATTGATATTATAAATATATGGCTAACGGCACTGTCAAATGCCTGTTAGATCCCAATTATCAATCCATCATATGCAAGCGATACCCCCGGCGGCAGTTCTGAGTTCACTGCGCCGTGCTCCAGCAAATGGGAAAGATGAGTAAAATAAGCCTGATCCGGCTTGAGCTTGCTGATCAGCTCCAAAGCTCCGTCAACATGCATGTGCGTTGAATGAGGCTCGTAGCGCACTACTCCTAAAATCAGGACTTTTAAGCCCGATAGCAGCTCAAGCGATGGCTCCGGAATTTTACTGCAGTCGGTAATATAAGCCATATCGCCAATCCGATAGCCGTAAATTGGCAGATTACCGTGGAAAATCGGGATTGGAATCACCGTCAAATCCTTAATCTGAAAGGGACCATCAACCACGTTTGGCTCCACCTGCGGTTTTCCACCCCCGATTTGAGTTTTGCGGAAAACATAGCTGAACACCTGCAGCATTTCCTCGATGGTTTCCCTATTACCGTAAAAAGGCACCGCTTTACCTGAGCGCTGGCTGAAAATCCTTAAATCATCAAAACCAAAGACATGATCTGCGTGGCAGTGGGTGTACAGCACAGCATCAACTGTGCTGATGCCTGCCCGCAGCGCCTGCAGACGAAATTCGGTAGCAGTATCGACTAATAAGGACAAACCCTTAGTTTCGATTAAAATTGACGAACGAGTGCGCTGATTGCGCGGATCCTTACTTTGACAGACATCACAATTACATCCAATTACCGGCACACCATGGGATGTTCCGGTTCCCAAAAACGTTATTTTCACTTCTATCCTCCTGGCATAATTAACCACTTGACGCGAACAAGTGTTCTGTATTACAATTGA
This sequence comes from Bacillota bacterium, assembly GCA_012837335.1. Taxonomy (NCBI): domain Bacteria; kingdom Bacillati; phylum Bacillota; species Bacillota bacterium. Next base: position 28,385 of record DURM01000078.1, on the reverse strand, counting down.
TTTGCGATCATATGTTCGTAAGGGGTTGGTGAAAATGATCGTCTACTGTCAGATTAACAGGGCAGCAATTGAAGCCGATCAGCGAGAACACCTGCTGCAGTTCTGCCGCAGCTGGACCGAACAGATTGAAATTGAAACGCCCTGTACTTGGTACTGCCGTCTTCCAGAACACTTTGCGCCGGCTGAATTTGGTGCTCAATTTCTAACACGGCTGAAGCAGAATTATCTTGCGGGTATCTGGGGTGCCGGTGCCAGTAAGATAATTGCTAAACTAGCCGCCTTGACCCGCGCAAATACCTATATCCCGGGATCAGAAAGCAGCGCATTTCTTGCTGGCTTATCCCTTAATTTACTGGATCTACCGCAGACTTCCCAGCTTAATAAGCTGGGGATCGATACATTCGGAGCCCTGGCCCAAGTGCCTTTAAAATCTTTAAGACTCCAGTTTGGCAGTGATGCAGAAATGCTTGCCAAAATTGCCCGCGGTCAGGATCCCAAACCCTTTACTCCGGATAAACCAATCAAAATTCATTGGGAGTTCGATTTCTTGACCGATCCAGAAATCGCTTCTCCAGTGGGCCAACCACAGCTGGAGCTGTTTCTGCGGCAGGGTTTAACCGCAGTGGCTGAGCAGCTTCGTTCCCGGCGGCTGCTTGCGGCTAAAATCCGCCTGGACTGGCGGCAGAACGGAACAAATTTTACTGCAATCCGCCGCTTTGATCCACCCACTGCAGAGCAGGATGTATTTTATCGCTCTTTACTGGTAGCCATTCCCAATGAACCGATTGATCAAATACAAATATCCGGGTTGGATCTTGCTCCTCATCTACATAAACAATTAGACATCTTTGGGGAAAATCCTACTAGTCGAAAAATTGTTTCTTTAAAATCCCAGCTCAGCAGTGTTTTGGTGCAGCTAAAACCATCCCGCCGCGAAAAAATCTTAGCCATGTGGGAGCAGTCCTATCTCTAAGATCATCAACAGCGAGATCACCGTTGAAACCGCCGCGAATAAACCCCAAGCCTTTATCTACCAGCGCCCGTACAAAATAGACCTAATCGCAGAATACTGGCGGGAATCCGGGCAGTGGTGGCTGGAGGAACCGGAGCTGCATGTTTACCGGGTTATTTCAGAGGCGGTTTTATTCGAGCTGCACCATTATCCTGATCAATCCCGCTGGGTGCTTTATAAAATTTATGATTGATGCAGTTAGGTGATGGAAATGTTTGCCCACTTACATGTGCACTCCTTTTATTCTTTTCTAAGCGGCACTGCTTCGCCCACCGCATATCTGGAACGGGCCGCCGAACTCGGCATCCCGGCAGTAGCTTTAACCGATCACAATAATGTCAGCGGCGCGGTAGAATTTCATAGAACAGCTCTTGCGCTGGGAATTAAGCCGATTCAAGGGGTAGAAATCACGATCGAAGGCGGATATCACCTCACCTTGTTAGCCCAAAACAGCTTGGGCTATCAGAACATCTGCCGGCTGCTTACCGCCGGATTCCAAGTAGACCGCAAACAGCCCATCGTCACCTGGGAAGATCTGTCCGCCTGCCATCAGGGTCTGTTGGTGCTCACCGGCTGCCGCCGGTCAGCCCTGTGGCAGGCGCTGCTCAGGGGAAAATACCAGGCGGCGCTTGAGCATGTAAAGAAGCTGATCGGGATTTTCGGCCGAGAAAACATTTACTTGGAGATGATCAACAGCTATCTGCCGAAAACCAAGACTGTTTTGGCAGCAATTGCCGAACTAAGCGAGCATGTTAAGCTTCCTCTCGCTGCCACCAATGATGTGCATTACCTTGCTAAACATGATTTCCGGCTGTATGATTTAATGGTCTGCGCCCGAACTTTAACTCAGCTGAACGACATTCATCCTGAGCGGCCGTTAAATGCAGAGAACTATTTTGCTTCACCGGCAGAAATGGCGCAGAGGTTCAGACAATACCCTGAGGCGATTGCCAACACCAAAGAAATAGCGGAGCGCTGCGAAGTTTCCTTAACACTTGACCGCAATCTTTTTCCCAGGTATCCCCTGCCAAAAGGATTCCGTTCCGCCGGACAGCTGCTGCGGCACTTGGTCTTCCGGGGAGCGGTGAAGAGATATGGCAGAATCACTCCTAGGATTGAAAAGCGCTTAAATCATGAGCTCAGCATTATCGACCAGCTGGATGTCAATGATTATTTTCTGGTGGTCTGGGATATTACCGCCTATGCCCGCAGAAATAATATTCGCTACGCGGGGCGCGGTTCTGCCGCAGATTCTGCGGTTGCTTACTGTTTAGGCATTACAAATGTTGATTCGATTGCCCGCAATCTCTTGTTTGAGCGATTTTTAAGCCTTGAACAGGCCCGCAAGCCTGATATCGATGTGGATTTTGATGCGGCCAAAAGAGATCAAATCGCTGCCTATGTTTATGAAAAATATGGCGAAGAGCACACTGCTTCCGTCTGCACTTTTGCAACCTACCATGCCCGCTCTGCACTGCGGGATTTGGGCAAAGCTTTCGGCTTGAGCGAAGGGGAAATTAAGCAGCTGACCCGCAATATTCCTTCCTACATTCCGGCCGATGGAATCCGCAAGGTTTTGAAAACCCTGCCGGAGCTTAAGAATCATCCCCTCAAACAGGAGCAGTACCGCGAGCTTATCGATCTGTGTGAGCAGTTAACCGGTATTCCCCGCCATATGGGAACCCATTTAGGCGGTATGGTGGTAAGCGGACCGCCTTTGAATGCGGTTACTCCGCTCCAGCCTTCCGCCAAGGGAGTGCTGATTACTCAGTTCGATAAAAATACCATTGAAGATCTGGGTTTGATTAAACTTGATCTCCTCTCGCTGCGAACATTATCGGCTGTGCATGAGGTGGACACAGCTTTGAAAGCAGAGCATAATTTCAGCTATGACCAAATTCCTTTAGATGATGCCGCAACTTACCAGATGCTGAACAGCGGTGATACTGTCGGCGTTTTTCAGTTAGAAAGTCCGGCCCAGCGCAATCTCCAGGCGCGGCTTCTAGCTGACAATATTGAGGATATTGTAGCCAGCGTAGCTCTCATCCGCCCCGGACCGATCAAGGGCAACATGGTTGAACCGTTCATCGCCCGCCGTCACGGGTTAGAACGGCCCACTTATATTCATCCCAAGCTGGAACCGATCCTCAAAGATACCTACGGTGTGGTGCTTTATCAGGAGCAGGTAATTGAAATTGCCACCGAGATCGCCGGCTTCACTCCGGGAGAATCGGATCGGCTGCGCCGAGTCATGTCGAAATTCCGCTCTCAAAATGAGATGGACCAAATCGGCGAGCTTTTTATCAGCAAAGCGGTTGCTAATGGTGTCAGTAAAGAAACCGCCGAAATCATCTTCTCTTATATTTTGGGCTATGCCGGCTATGGATTCTGCGAAGCCCACGCGGCAGCTTTTGCCGATACCGCTTATAAAACCGCTTATCTGCTCAAACACTATCCGGCTCAGTTTTACGCAGCCCTGCTCAATCACCAGCCGCTGGGCTTTTATCCGCCGAACACCCTGTGCGTCCAGGCGCGCCAGCGGGGCATTACCATTCTGCCCCTTGATATCAATCTAAGCGAGGCTGATTTCACAGCTGATGACAATTCCATCCGAATCGGCTTAAAACAGGTCAAAGGCATGGAGGCCAAATTTATTGATTCGATTCTTGCCCAGCGCCAAAAGCAGCCTTTTATTGCCCTATCGGATTTTGTATTCCGCACAAATGTGAGTAAAGATGTGATCGAAAACCTGATTCTAGCCGGCGCTTTTGATAGTTTTACCCCAAACCGCCGCTCTCTGTTATGGCAGCTGCCCAATTATCTTAGCAACAGGCAGGGCAGTCTCTTTCTTTTAGAATCAGCTCAAGAACAGGCGCTGCCGGATTTTACGCCGTGGCAGCGGTGGATGTTAGAATTTGAAGTGCTTAATTTATCTGCTTCGACACATGTAATGGACTTCTTTAGACCACGGCTTGCGCAGCGAAAGTTTGCCTCCAGCCGCGATGTTAAGAAGCAGGCAGAAGGAGCTAAAGTCAAAACAGCTGGCTATGTAATCCGGCCGCACCGGCCGCCAACCCGCAGCGGTAAAATCGTCGTCTTTCTTACCCTTGAAGATGAGTTTGGACTTCTTGATGTAACCGTATTTGAAAATGTTTATCAGCGCTATGGAGAAAACCTGTACCAGCATCCTCTCCTAATTGTTGAAGGCACGGTTTCCAGCCGTGGAGGCAAGGAAGTAAGTCTTGTGGCCGAAAGAATTATGCCCCTTACTCGATCCGGGTGATTTTTACTTCTGCGCCATCAGCGGCGTTGATGTAAATTAAGAATTGATCAGATCCATGGTTTACACGAAATTCATAAGTCAGCACCTCGTTAAAATTCGAGTCTAGAATTACCGCCAAGCGCTGGCTTATAATCTCGGCAGATTCCTTAATAAACTGCTGCGCTTCTGCCGCTGTCAGCTTCGGAATCAGATCTCTAGTGTTTTTGAAGCTGTGGTAGGCTGAACCCTGGAAACCAACAATTTCGCCATTATCCGCGGCAACCTGTACTTTCAGGTGCTGCGGATAAATCACTACTCCGTCTTCCAGCAGCGCATAACTGCACATCAGGCGATTTAATCTTAAATCTGTTTCTATCAGTTCCAGCTTGGGAAATCCCCGCTCGTTCAGAAACGCTTCTGCCTTTTCAACCATTTCATCTTTACCGAGCCGATTCGACTCAACAATGCGGGGATTAGTCATCCATAAAACATGTCCTCCCAGCTTGGAGACTTCTATTATTACCGGACTTTGGTCTGCTGCTGTCATGGTTACTGTAAAGGTAGGCAGCGGCCCTTCTGTCTGATTAGTTACAGCTGCTTCCCGCTTTATTTCTGCTTCCGGGAGAAATGCCTCGGCAGCTGCCTTAGCTTCGGCTTCGGCAATGGGATCACCTGTAGGCAGCGGTCCTTGCAGCCGGCCCAACTCACTGGGAAAATTAGAGTCGACAAACCGCTCCATGCCATCTTCAATCATGACTAATGCCTGCATCAGGGGATAGCGCTCATCCGGTTCAACAACGGCTCGGGAGATTGATGTCTGGACATAGCGGCGCCAGTCTACCCAGCTGGTCCGCCGTTCTCCAAGGGCCAGCTGCGTTTGGAGCTCACCATTAAGATATTGAACCTGTTGATACAGATTGGTCAATTTATCTTCAAGCTTAAAACCGCTTTGAGCTGCATTTACTGCAGCTGCCTGAATTTCGGCCAGAAGGTTTTCGGTTCGAGTAAGATTTAAGCTGTTGATCGGCAGCTGCCCAAGATTAGCCTGGGAAGCATAAACTAAGCGGAGGATGTTGGCTGCGCTTTCCAGCTGCAGTTTAGGCGAGCTGCTTACTAACAGCTTACTGAGCTCAGTCTCTAAACCAGCAACATGGATCGCTAACTCTCGAAATGCCCGCTGATACCCCGCTTCCAGCTGCATCCGATATGTTTGGTTTAAATAATATTGACTGATGCCGAACAGCAGCAGTCCGAATACTAAAACCCAAGCTCCAAAAGTTTTTAATCGCCCCATTATCCCACTCCTAACCTGCAAAGATATGCTTACCGATAGTCTTCATAACTGGCCGCGAACGAATCCAGCGATTCTGGGTTTTATTGGGATTATAAAAGTATAATGCGCCGTTGGTGGGATCAAGTCCATGCAGTGCCTCGTAGGCGGCCTGCCGGGCAGCCTCATCCGGTTCCTGGTTGATTGTACCGTTAGCCACTACCTGAAAAGCCAGCGGCTCATAGATCACTCCGGCAATAGTGTTGGGAAACTCAGGATGGTCAACGCGGTTGAGAATCACGGCAGCAACCGCAACCATACCCTCATACGGCTCACCCTTAGCCTCGGCATGCACAGCCCGTGCCAACAGATCAAGCTCATTGTCTTTAATAGAAATCCGGGGCTGCTTGTCCTTTTCATCCGGCTTGGATGGCGGTGTCCCACGGTTAACTGCGTAAAGTACCAAGCCTGCGACTACAGCCAGGCACAGCACAGCATAGCGATAATACTGCTGCTTCCACTTCAATCGCACCCGAAACCCTCCTTTTAATCCGCATCTTTACTGATAGCTTAACCTCCTTGTTTAAATTTTAGAGATGAAAAGATGAGTTGAAAAATAAATTCCCGCAGATACTAACAATGAGGTGAATGCGGGAATGCTGACATGGATCAAACGCTATCGCTATACAATTCTGGCTCTAATTCTTTTGATGCTGCTGCCGCTGGTAGTTGTCTTTGTTAAAGGTTACTTCACCCTAAAGGACTTTGATATCGGAGCACCGCTGCAGACTGCGTCCATCTTTGATCGAGAAGGAAAACTAATTGGCACACTGGGCGAAAACGGACGCTATGTTACCATTGATGAGGTGCCGAAAGACCTGGCCAACGCCGTAGTAGCTGTGGAAGACAGCCGGTTTTACCAGCACGCTGGGGTTGATGTGATTGGAATCATCAGGGCTGTCTTTGCTAATCTCCGAGCAGGCGATACCGTACAGGGAGGTAGTACAATTACCCAGCAGGTGGCCAAGAACCTCTTCCTGCATCCGCGGAAGACCCTAGCTCGCAAGCTTGAGGAGCTGGCTTTAGCAGTGCTTTTGGAAGCTCGCTATTCTAAAGATCAGATTTTAGAGCTTTATCTTAACTCTTCCTACTTCGGCGAAGGAGGCTACGGAGTAGAAAGCGCTGCCCGCACTTATTTTGATAAATCAGTATCGGAGCTGAATTTAGGCGAAAGCAGTCTCCTGGCCGGTCTGCTGCAGGCTCCCTCCTCTTACTCGCCCTATAAGCACATGGAAAGGGCGTTGAATCGGCGCAGTATTGTCCTTGACCGAATGGTGGCTGTGGGATATTTAGAGCCGGACGAAGCAGAACGAGCCAAATTCACACCGGTTAAACTAGCAGAGCTTACCGGCGGCACCGCCCGCTACTTTCTGGATTGGGTAAGCCAAATCCTGATGGAGCAGTTTGGCGAAACCGCTGTATTCAGCAGTGGACTTAGAGTACATACATCCCTTGATTTAGAGATGCAGAAAATTGCAGAAGAGATCTTCAGCGAACAAGAGCATCAAGGCGCCCTGGTCGCGCTAGACCCCCAGGATGGCACTGTTTTAGCCTTGGTGGGCGGCCGCAGTTATCAAGAAAGCCAGTTTAACCGCGCGGTAAACGCCCGGCGTCAGCCTGGGTCGGTGTTTAAACCGATCATCTATGCCGCAGCCATTAAAGAAGGCTGGCAGGTAAACTCGATTGTCGAAGACATCCCCCGAGAGTACAGCGGCTACAAGCCCGATAATCATGGAGAAGCCTATTGGGGTCCGGTAACCATGAAACACGCGATTGCCATGTCCCTGAATAACGCAGCCGTCTGGACTCTAAATGAGATCGGCATTTCCGCCGTTTTCAAATTTGCCAAGGAAGTGGGGATCGAGCTGCCTCAAGAAGACCGCAACCTTGCCTTGGCGCTAGGAGGACTAACCAATGGGGTCACTCCCCTGGAAATGACTGCAGCTTTTGTCCCCTTCGCTAACGGGGGGGCATACTTTGCTCCCAACCCAATTGTCAGGATCGTGGACCAAGAAGGAACCGTGCTGTATGATTACCGACCTGACAAAAAGCAAGTTTTATCGCCGCAGCAGGCTTATCTTGTCAGTGATATGCTCCAGGCGGTTATGGACTATGGAACCGGGTCCGTGGTTCCGATCGAGCGTCCATCAGCAGGGAAGTCAGGTACTACTAATAATCAGCGGGATTTGTGGTTTGTGGGCTTTACTCCCGACATTGCAGTGGGTGTGTTTATGGGCAACGATGATAACTCACCCATTGAAGGCTACGGAGGATCGATTGCCGGACCAATCTGGGCTGAGTTTATCAACCGGGCTTTGGAAGATAAGCCAGCCCGCGATTTTCCCGTGCCTTCGCTGATTGTGACAGATGTAATGATTGATGTGTTTACAGGACTCTTAGCTACGGAGCGGTGTGAATGGACCGAACTTGATGCCTTCATTGAAGGAACCGTTCCCACCGAGCGCGCTCCCTGCGCCATCGATTGGACTCCCAGGCAGGAGCGGCAGCTGCCTATTCCTGAATTGCCTGAAACTCCCGAGCCGGAGCAGGAACAGCCAGAACCAGAGGTGCCGGAAGAACCAATAGAACCCACACCAGAGGAACCGCAGGTGCCAGTGGAGCCGGAAGCTCCCCAGCAACCTCCGGTGCAGCCTGAGCAGCCTGCGCCGGAAGAACCCATCCTGCCCACAGAACCGGAGGAGGTGCCAGAAGTTCCGCCAATGCCGCCTCAGCAGGAGCCGGAACCGCCGCCAGTTCAACCTCAAGAGCCGCTTCAGCCTCTGCCAGAAGCTGAAGCCGAAGCAATAAAAAAACCCCGGAATATTCCGGGGTAATTTTGATCTGAAAATTAACGCTTGGAGAATTGAGGTGCTTTCCGCGCTTTTTTCAAACCGTATTTCTTTCTTTCCTTCATCCGCGGATCGCGAGTGAGATATCCAGCTTTCTTGAGCGGAGCTCTCAGTTCAGGATCAGCCTGCAGCAGTGCTCTGGCAATGCCGTGGCGGATAGCGCCTGCTTGTCCTGTTGTGCCGCCGCCGTGAACGTTAGCAATCACATCGTATTTACCGTCAGTATTGGTTAATACTAGTGGCTGCATTAAGATAGTGCGGAGTACTGCTCTGCCAAAGTAGTCTTCTATATCACGCCCGTTGATAATCACCTTACCGTTTCCTGGTAAGAGACGCACACGAGCAACAGATTTTTTTCTTCTGCCGGTACCATAATATGTTTCCGTATTTGCTACTGCACTCACTTTTTAGCCCCCTCTCTTATATGTCTAGTTTCTCAGGCTTCTGAGCACTGTGAGGATGCTCATTACCAGCGTAAACCTTCAACTTCTTGAACATCTTTCTGCCTAACCGATTATGAGGCAACATACCTTTAACAGCGAGCTTGAGCACTTGCTCTGGACGTCCGCTGCTGAGAATCTGCCCAGCAGTTCTTACTCTCAGTCCACCAGGATATCCGCTGTGGCGGTAGTACTTTTTATCCTGAAGTTTATTTCCGGTTAATCTAACTTTTTCAGCGTTAATTACAATAACATGGTCGCCTGTATCAACATGCGGAGTGTAAATTGGTTTATGCTTGCCGCGCAAAATTGTTGCGATTTGTGTTGCCAGACGGCCTAAAGTTTTATCTGTAGCGTCGATAACATACCATTTTCTTTCGATATTTTCTTTGTTTGCCATGTATGTTTTCACGATCTTCCCCCCTTGCAAGCTTATGCGTAACTGTATACTCACCTCATTGGAACAGTTGTACGGGGCTGGACAACAATCCAATCAGGAGGTTACCTAAAAATCACCACATATCATTTTACAGAAAAACGAACAACATGTCAAGTAAGATCAGGATAAATAATGCTTTCCAAAAACAACCCCTGCGCCGGTGCTGTAACTCCCGCTTGAGTTCGATCCCGGGAACATAAAATCCGCGGTATATCTTCCACTGGGCGTTTGCCGAGACCAATTTCCACTAAGGTTCCCACCATATTGCGCACCATATTGTACAAAAATCCATCGGCGGTAAAACGGATGTCTCCGCCATTAACTGCTTTAGTAAGTGAATAATTGCTGATGGTACGCACGGTAGTTTTTACACCTGATCCGCTGGCAGCAAAGCCGGCAAAATCATGGGTACCTACAAGCAGCAAACCCGCTTGTTCGATCAAATCCCAGTCAAGTTCTCGCTTCAGCCACCAACAGTACTTATGCTCAAATGCAGATTCGATTTGGCCGTGGCGGATGCGGTATAAGTAGGTTTTCTCCACTGCATCATAGCGGGCATGAAAGCTGTCAGGGACTATTTCGCATCCTCTAACCCGAATGTCCTTCGGCAGCAGACTGTTCAGCGCTACGGCCATTCTTTCTACCGGCACCGTCAAATTAGCATTAAAATTAACAACTTGATTAAAGGCATGCACACCGGCATCAGTGCGCCCGGCTGCGATAATCTTAACTTCAGTCTTAGCAATTCTACTCAAGGCTTCTTCCAAAAGACCCTGAACAGTTATGCCGTTCGGTTGAATTTGAAAACCATTATAGTTTGTCCCATCATACTCGATTACCAACTTATAATTAGCCATTCTGCCTTCATCCTAAAAATAGATGCTGACTAAAACAACAAACGCAGTGACAAATAGCAGAGTAAAGCCATCTTGGTGAGTAAACTTTAAGACCCGGAATTTGGTTCTGCCTTCTCCGCCGCGGTATCCTCTTGCTTCCATGGCAGTTGCCAAATCATCTGCCCGGCGAAACGCATTGATAAATAGAGGAATCAGAATCGGAATTAAGCTCTTAGCCCTTTGGAAAATATTGCCAGATTCAAAATCCGCTCCCCTGGCCATCTGCGCTTTCATGATTTTCTCCGTTTCTTCAACTAAGGTAGGAATAAAGCGCAGGGCAATGGTCATCATCATTGCCAATTCATGTGCCGGAACCCCAATGACCTTAAACGGTTTCAGCAGGCTCTCAATCCCATCTGTCAGCAGAATTGGCGAAGTGGTGAGAGTGAGGATTGAAGTGCCGATTACCAACAGCACCAACCGGGAGCCCATCATTAAACCGCGCACCACTCCTTCTTCGGTAACCTTGATGAAGCCGAGCTGAAAGATAACTCGACCATCGGTCATAAAGAAATGGAGCGACAAAGTCAAAACAATAATTACTGCCAAAGGCTTGATCCCCCGGAGGATAAACTTAATCGGGATTCTTGACAGAATGACTGACAGCAGGATTAGAACAGCACCACATGCATAGCCAATAAAAGTATCCACCAAAAATAACAGCGCGATAAACAAAAATGTTGCAATAATCTTGGTGCGGGGATCTAAGCGGTGGATGAGGGATTCACCTGGAATATACTGTCCGATTGTAATATTTCTCATCATTGCCATCTTATTTCGTCTCCAATAATCTCACAATTTCGCCTTCAGCGGCCTCGATTGTATAATGATCCGGATGCACGTCTAATCCCTGTGCCTGCAGAGCCTGCAGCAGCTTTTTCATCTGGGGAACCCCTAAACCGATCTTCTCCAGATAATCAGCCTCTTTAAAGACAACTTCTGGTGGGCCTTCCAGTACAATTTCACCATTAGCCATTACAATCAGCCGGCTTGCCAAGCGGGCAATATCTTCCATACTGTGGCTGACCAAAATAATCGTGGTTTTTTCCTGCTGATGCAGGCGGGAAACCAGCGATAATATCTCATCCCTGCCTTTTGGATCCAGACCGGCGGTAGGTTCGTCCAGAATCAGAATCCGCGGCCGCATCGCCAATACGCCGGCGATGGCCACTTTCCGCTTCTGTCCTCCTGAAAGCTCAAACGGCGAACGCTCTTTGAAGCTGCTGTCTAAGCCGACTAAATCCAAAGCCCAATCAACTCGCTCATCCAGTTCCTGATCGGAAACGCCCATGTTTTTTGGTCCAAAAGCGATATCTTCAAACACAGTTTCTCCAAAGAGCTGATACTCGGGATACTGGAAAACCATGCCAACTTGCTGTCTCACCGAACGGAGAGTTATCCCTTTGCTGTGGATATCGATACCATCAAGGTAAATCCGGCCTTTGGTAGGTTTTAACAGACCATTGAAATGCTGTACCAAGGTAGATTTCCCCGAGCCGGTATGCCCAATCAAACCAATAAACTCGCCATCCTCAACCGTCAGGGAGACATCATTGAGAGCCAGCTTCTCCATGGGCTGACCGGCGTTATAGATATATGATAATCCTTCTACTCTAATTGGCATAACACATTCACCATCTCTTCAATGGTCAAGATATTATTTGGAATCTGCGTATATCCCCGTTTGCGCAAGCGATTAGCCAGGGCAGTAACCTGAGGGACATCCAGACGCAGTTGAGTTAGAGTTTCGACTTGAGAAAAGACTTCTCTAGGAACCCCGGACAAGACCACTCTTCCTGCTTCCATAACTATGATTCGATCAGCAAGGATTGCTTCTTCCATTGCGTGGGTAATGAGAACAATGGTGATGTTCTCTTGGCGGTTTAGTTTCAAGATCGTATCCATGACTTCCTGTCTACCCATTGGATCCAGCATCGCAGTCGGCTCGTCCAGCACAATACAGCGGGGCCGCATGGCAATCATGCCCGCGATAGCAACGCGCTGCTTCTGCCCTCCAGAAAGCTGGTGCGGAGAACGCAGACGAAACTCACTCATCCCAACCAGTTCCAGAGCTTCATCAACTCGATGGTGAATCTCAGGAGTAGGAATACCAAGGTTTTCCGGTCCAAAAGCCACATCTTCTTCAACCGTCGTAGCGACCAGCTGGTTGTCTGGATTCTGAAATACCATTCCTGCAGTCTGCCGTATTTCCCAAACCCGATCTGCATCCTTGGTATCGATCCCGCCTACCACTACACTCCCGCTTGTTGGCACAAGTAGGGCGTTGATATGCTTGGCGAGGGTGGATTTACCCGAGCCGTTGTGGCCCAGCACTGCTACAAACTCTCCGGCTGCGATTTCTAAATTAATTCCCGCTAACGCTTCTAATTCCTGCGCCGAATCTGCACCGTAAGAAAAGCTGACATCAGTAAATTTAATTAAAGCTTCTGCCATGGTAATCACTCCACATTGCAAACCTATAAATAACAGAGAACGCAGAGGTAACTACCTCTGCGACCTGCAACTATCCTCGAATTTCTGCCCACAAGTACAATGGGTGGCTAAACCCACTCTATAATAGCCATCGGAGCTGCATCACCGCGGCGTGGAGCTGTTTTCATAATGCGCGTGTATCCACCACTGCGATCCTCGTACTTAGGAGCGATATCGTCAAATAATTTCTTTACGGCCTCTGGCTGTATAAGGAAAGCAGCTGCCTGTCGCCGAGCATGCAAATCTCCACGTTTACCTAAGGTAACCATTTTATCAGCTAAGGGCTTGACAGCTTTTGCTTTTGCTTCTGTTGTTTCTATACGCCCATGAAGCACTAATTGTGTTACTAAGCTGCGCAGTAAGGCCCGTCTATGGCTGGAAGTGCGGCCTAGTTTTTTCAGTTTCACATTCGTTCACCTACCTTATTCTTCAGATTCCCGTAACGAGAGTCCTAAAGCGGCGAGCTTTTCTTTGACCTCTGCGAGGGATTTCTTGCCTAAGTTACGGACTTTCATCATGTCTTCTTCTGTTTTTCTGGTTAACTCTTCAAGTGTGTTAATGCCAGCCCGTTTGAGGCAGTTATAGGAACGTACTGAAAGATCCAGCTCTTCGATGGTCATTTCCAGCAAGCGATCAATCGCTTCTTCCTCTTTCTCGACCATGATCTCAACTTCATCGCTGGTATCAGTGAGATTGGTAAACAATTTAAGATGCTCGATGAGAATCTTGGATGCCAGGCCCAGCGCCTCATCCGGTGCAATTGTTTTGTCGGTCCAGATGTCGATAGTTAACTTGTCGTAGTCTGTAACCTGACCAACCCGTGTATTATCGATCTGGAAGTTGACCTTGCTTACAGGAGTAAAAATAGAATCGACAGGAATAATACCTATAGGATGCTCAGGAAGCTTGTTTCGTTCGGCCGGAACATAGCCTCTTCCTTTGGCAACGGTAATTTCCATATTGAGGCTCCCATCCTCCTGTAAAGTTGCAATATACAGATCGGGATTCAGGATCTCCACACTTGCATCGGCAATAATATCCCGCGCGTACACAGGGCCTGCTCCATTAGCCTCAATTCTAACCACAACAGGCTCATCAGTGTACAGCTTTACGAGCAGTTTCTTCAGATTCAGGACGATATCTACTGTATCTTCGACCACCCCTGGGATGGTGGAAAACTCATGGAGCACACCGTCAATCTTCACTGAAGTCACCGCTGTGCCAGGCAGCGAAGAAAGCAGAACTCGACGCAAGCTGTTACCAAGCGTAATGCCATAACCTCTTTCCAGAGGCTCTATCACAAAACGGCCATAGTCCTCCGTTAATTCAATCTGCTCGACTTTTGGTTTTTCAATCTCGATCATTACCAAAAACACCCTCCTTCTCGATTGCACGTTTGTCAAGCTACAGAGCCCCATAAAACGACATCTGCAGCTAAGGACTCGAACCTTTTGAGGGTTAAAGTGATAGTATTCCTATCTGGAGTAGAACTCAACAATGAGATGCTCTTCAACAGGAATGTCGATTTGCTCCCGTGCAGGAACAGCTTTAATGCTTCCCTCTAATTTCTCCAGATCAAACTCCAGCCAATCAGGCAGAGCTCGTCCGGATGCAGCTTCAGCATTAGCTTTAACCACATCAAGATTGCGTGAAGACTCTTTTACTGCAATAACGTCTCCAACTTTAACTTGATATGATGGGATATCAACTTTCTTACCGTTAACAGTCACATGTCCGTGCATAACCAATTGTCTTGCTTGCGGTCTAGATGCACCGACACCAAAGCGATAGAGCACGTTATCTAAACGCATTTCCAGAGTTTGGAGCAGAATTTCACCGGTAATACCGCGTTTGCGGGCTGCGTCATCATAATAGTTCTCTAACTGACGCTCAGAAACACCGTAAATCCGGCGCAGTCTCTGCTTCATTCTCAACTGCAGTCCGTACTCAGATAACTTTTTGCGGGATTGTCCGTGCTGTCCCGGCGGGTATGCCCGGCGCTGAACTGGACATTTATCTGTATAGCACTTGTCACCTTTCAGGTAAAGTTTAACACCTTCCCGTCTGCACAGGCGACAAACTGGTCCTGTATATCTCATTCACTTTCACCTCCGCTGACCATAATTATACTCTTCTCCGTTTCGGTGGTCTGCAACCATTGTGAGGAATCGGAGTAACATCTTTAATAACATTAACATCTATGCCTGCACTTTGTAAAGACCTTATTGCTGCTTCTCTTCCAGCTCCAGGTCCTTTAACATATACTTTTACCTCGCGCAAACCATGCTCCATAGCGGTTTTGGCAGCAGTTTCAGCAGCCATACCAGCAGCAAAAGGTGTACCTTTGCGCGACCCTTTAAAACCCATATTTCCTGCGCTTGCCCAGGAAATTACATTACCCTGTTCATCACTGATACTGACAATTGTATTATTAAAAGTAGAACGGATATGAGCAATACCGCTTTGAATATTCTTCCGCTCACGCCTTCTGGGACGTTGCCCTCTGCGGGTTCTTGCCATTAACTAGTTCCTCCTTTCTCTAGCGTCTCTTACCAGCTACACGCTTCGGTCCCTTGCGAGTCCGGGCGTTAGTTTTTGTTCTTTGGCCGCGAACTGGCAGGCCTCTGCGGTGACGCAAACCGCGATAGCAGCCAATGTCGCGCAGTCTCTTGATGTTCATGTTTATTTCACGCCGCAGGTCACCTTCAACCAGGAATTGGTTCTCAATGACTTCGCGCAGCTTGATTTCTTCTTCCTCTGTTAAATCACCAACACGTGTATCCGGGTCAATACCGCAGATTGTGAGGATCTTTTGAGAGGTGGAACGTCCAATGCCAAAAATATAAGTTAAACCGATTTCCACCCGTTTCTCACGAGGCAGATCTACCCCAGCAATTCTTGCCACTAGCTAAGCACCTCCTTGGAAATCTATCCTTGTTTCTGTTTATGCCGTGGGTTTTCGCAGATAACCATCACTTTACCCCGGCGGCGAATTACTTTGCACTTTTCACACATCGGCTTTACAGAAGGTCTGACCTTCATTTGTATCCCCCTTTAGCCGTCTATTTTTTTCGATAAACGATTCTACCTCGAGTTAAATCATAAGGGGAAAGCTCTACTGTTACTTTGTCACCCGGCAGAATTCTGATAAAATGCATCCTCATCTTGCCGGAGATATGAGCCAAAACCTTATGACCATTTTCTAATTCTACACGAAACATCGCGTTCGGCAGTGGTTCCACTACTGTGCCTTCAACTTCGATCACATCATCTTTAGCCATTACCAGACGAAACCTCCTCTCGCTCCTCCGCTGACTCAGTAAGAGATTTTATTGCTAACCTCAGCTGCTGATTGGTGAGCTTTTGTTCTTGCTGTAACGCCTGTGCTACTTCAGTGGCTATTTGACGATGTGCCACCAAATGTCGGATATTCTTCTTCTTTGGTTGGATAACTTTTCGGGTTACACCATCAGCGACCAGCACATGCTTGTCATTCAGTTTGGCAAGTACCAAGTATCTTCTTCCAGCATCACGTCCCGCTTTCGAAGAAACTAATTGGCCAATCTCCAACCCCACATTATCCCTCCTACAATTTGGTAAGAATTTCCGGACCATCAGCCGTTATAGCAATGGTGTGCTCAAAATGAGCAGACCAGCCTCCATCCACCGTTACTGTTGTCCAGTTATCCGGTAAAATGCGCACATGATAACTCCCCATATTGACCATCGGTTCGATTGCCAGCGTCATTCCCGCTTTTAACCTAGGACCGCGTCCGGGTTCACCAAAGTTGGGAATCTGGGGTGACTCATGCATTTTGCGTCCTATTCCGTGCCCGACAAAATCGCGCACAACCGAGAACCCATTGCTTTCAACAACAGTTTGGATCTGATGGGAGATGTCGGATAGGCGATTGCCAATCACTGCTTGCTCGATGCCTTTGTACAAAGACTCTTCCGTAACCGTAAGCAGTCTCTGCGCTTCGGCATCTATTTCCCCAATCGGATAAGTCCAAGCTGAATCCCCGCAAAAACCATCGACAAAAGCACCGATGTCGACACTGAGAATCCAACCTTCTTCTAACGGGAGATCATTTGGTATCCCATGCACTACAACTTCATTAACAGATGCGCAAATTGTCGCAGGATAGCCGTTGTATCCTTTGAAAGCTGGAACCGCATTTTGGGACAGAATAAACTCTTCCACTATCTGATCGAGCATTTTTGTAGTAATGCCCGGCCGCAGATTTTCCTTCACAAGCTGATGAGCCTGCGCAACCACCTGACCTGCTCTGCGCATTGCCGCCAGTTCGTGCTCTGACTTCAAAACAATCACAGTTGATCACCTGCTTTGTTTTTATCAAACAACGCAGCAACGGCAGCGCTTAGATCTCGAAAAACTGCGTGGATATCCTGTTCTCCATTGATGCTGGTTAACCTGCCTGACTGAGCATAGTAATGCACAACAGGATGTGTTTGTTCCATGTAAACGAGAAGACGATGCTGCGCAACTTCAACATTGTCATCGGGTCGCTGATAAAGTGGGCCACCGCAGCGGTCGCAGACCCCGGATACTTTTTCAGGGCTCTGCTCCAAACTGTAAATCTGACCGCAGCTGCGGCAAACCCGACGCTTCGTGATTCGCAGCACCGCTTCCTGTGCAGAAATCCGAATGTCAAATGCTCGATCGAGCTGTAGAGATTCCTGTTTTAAAGTTTCATCGAGGTGCATTGCTTGCTTAACTGTCCGAGGAAAACCATCTAGAATCCATCCATTACGACAATCATCTGCTAGAATTCTCTGCCGGAGCATTTCCATCATTAAGTTATCTGGTATTAAATTCCCCTTAGAAATATAGGCATTTACAATCTCACCAAGTTTCAAACCAGAATTAATTACTGATCGAATTAGACTACCTGTTGAAATATGGGGAATGCTATATTTCTCGGCTAGTTGTTCACCTTGGGTCCCTTTGCCTGCGCCCGGTAAACCGAGTAATACTAATCGCAATGCCCCTTCCCCCTAACTAATTAAGAAAACCTTCGTAATGTCTCAGAAGCAGATGTGACTCAATTTGTTTCATAGTATCCAGTGCCACACCTACCATAATAATTAAGCCGGTTCCTCCCAAGCTTAAAATCTGCTGTGGAATACGAGTTACTGCCGAAATTACAAACGGCATTACCGCAATTACAGCCAAGAAAATAGCACCTGGCAGGGTAATGCGAGTCAGAACGCGTTCCATATATTCAGCTGTTGGACGTCCCGGACGCAGCCCAGGCACAAATCCACCATTTTTTTTCATATTGTCTGCTACTTCCTGCGGATTGAAGGTCACCGCTGTGTAGAAATAGGTAAAAAAGACAATCATAACAACATATAGCAGATTATACCCAATGGTGCCGTAACCTATCCAGCGGTTGATTACGTTAACCGCCGGTATAAACTGTGCCAGCGTCAGTGGAAAAGTAAGAATTGATGACGCAAAAATAACTGGAATGACACCTGCTTGGTTTACTCTGAGCGGAATATGAGTTGATTGTCCTCCGTACATCTTGCGGCCAACTACCCGCTTAGCATACTGCACCGGAATCCGGCGCTGTCCTTCCTGTACAAGTACAATTGCTGCAATTAAGGCAACGGATACTGCCAAGTAGACAATTACACCGATGATACTGATTGCATCTGCCTGCAGGGCAAGATAAACATTGCGGACATTAGAGGGAATCTCAGCTACAATACCGATAAAGATCAGCATTGAAATTCCATTGCCGATTCCCTTTTCCGAAATCATTTCGCCTAACCACATCAAGAAGCTGGTTCCGGCAACCAAACTGAGGATAATCAACAGCAGGTTGAAGAAACTCGGATTCTCGATGACGCCCCAGTTCTTAGCCATAATCGTAGTGGCAAAGCCCTGGATGAACGCCAGCACTACTGTTCCATAGCGAGTTAATCTGGCAGAAGCTTTTTGGTCCTCTTTAACCATCTGTTCCAGCTGTGGAATTACCAGAGCCAGCAGCTGGATGATAATCGATGAGGTAATGTAAGGACCTACTCCCATAGAAAAGAGAGTAAATCTTCCCAGCGCTCCGCCGGAAAATAGATCTAAGAGCCCAAAAATGTTACCGCTGTCCAAGCCCAGCTGTTCTGCTAATCCTACTGCGTCAACGCCGGGCACTGGAACATAAGCACCAATTCGAGCTACTGCCAAAAGCACAGCAGTATAAAGAATCTTTCGCCTTAAATCAGGAATTCGCCATGCATTTCTCAAAGCTTCCAGCAATTAGATCACCTCTACCTTACCGCCAGCCTCTTCTATCTTGGCAGCAGCCGATTTTGAAAACTTATGTGCTTTAACTGTCAAAGCATGTTTTAACTCTCCGTTGCCAAGGATCTTTATTCCATCATTTAATTTCTTTACAATACCGGTTTCCTTCAATAGCTCAGGAGTTACGACTGTATCCGGAGCAAAACGGTTAAGATCCTCAAGATTGACCTCCGCATATACCTTCGCAAAGATATTTGTGAAGCCGCGCTTCGGTAAGCGTCTCTGCAGCGGTGTTTGACCACCTTCGAAATGAGGACCCTTGCCTCCTCCTGAGCGTGCTCTTTGACCTTTATGACCTTTTCCGGCAGTTTTGCCTAAGCCAGAGCCGATTCCTCTTCCAACACGCTTCGGACTGTGTTTGCTGCCGGGTGCTGGTTTTAATTCATGGATCCGCACACCTACACCTCCTTGCCCTAATTGACTTCCTCAACTTCGACTAAATGTTTTACTTTGAAAACCATTCCGCGAATGCAGGGATTGTCTTCTTTGATTACTGTTTGATTAAGTTTCCGCAATCCTAGGGCAGCAATTGTATCTTTTTGATCCTTTGCATAACCGATTGCACTTTTCTTCCATGTAATCTTTAACTTAGCCATCACAACCGCCTCCTAACCTAAGATTTCAGATGGATCAAGTCCCCGGAGACGGGCAACTTCCTCAACGGTCTTCAGAGATTGCAACCCTTTCATTGTTGCGCGAACTACGTTGATCGGGTTCGGCGAACCAAGTGATTTAGTCAAGATATCTCTGACACCTGCTAATTCGAGTACGGCGCGAACCGGTCCACCGGCAATTACTCCCGTACCTTCTGAAGCCGGCTTCAGCATGACTTGGGCTCCACTGAATCTCTCTGTTACCCCGTGAGGTATTGTTGTACCCACGATTGGCACTTCGATTAAATTCTTCTTGGCATCATCTACCGCCTTGCGAATAGCATCCGCTACTTCTTTCGCTTTCCCAAGACCGGCACCGACTTTACCGTTGCCATCTCCTACTACAACCAATGCGCTAAACGAGATTGAACGACCACCTTTTACGGTCTTCGCTACTCTATTGATGGATACTAATCGTTCCTCGAGTTCTAATCCTGTAGGATCAATTCGATTTGCCAAACTAATTTCCCCCCTATCCGACTAAAATTCTAATCCGCCTTCGCGTGCGCCTTCTGCAAGCGCAGCAACTCTACCGTGATAGAGGTTGCCCCCGCGATCATATACAACTTGAGTAATACCTTTTTCTTTTGCTCTTTTAGCGATGAGCAGTCCGACTTCTTTAGCAGCTTCCTTATTCTTTGTGCTTGACAGCTTGTTTCTCAGTTCCGGTTCAATGCTTGAGGCTGCTGCAAGAGTTTTGCCTGCGGTATCATCAATAATTTGAGCGTACATATGATTTAAACTGCGATAAACACTTAAACGCGGCTTCTCGGGCGTACCGTAAACTTTATTGCGCACCCGCATGTGACGGCGTTTGCGTGCTTCCTGCTTACTCAACTTAGCCACAAAAACTCACCACCTCTAAAACTAATTAAGCTCTACCAGCTTTACCGGCTTTGCGAATAATCCGTTCGCCTTCATAACGAATTCCTTTGCCGAGGTACGGCTCAGGCGGACGAACTTTGCGAATGTTTGCCGCGAGCTGGCCAACTTTTTCCTTATCGATTCCTTTAACTTGGATCTTAGTTGGTGCCGGAACTTCTATTTCTAGACCATCCTCAGGTATAAACTCCACCGGATGGGAATAACCGACTGTCAAGACAAGTTTTTTACCCTGCATAGCTGCTCTGTAACCAACACCCACGATTTCTAGATTCCGTTGGTATCCTTTGGTAACACCCTCAACCATATTGGCGATCAATGTACGGGTAAGACCATGAAGGGAACGGTGTTCTTTTTTATCTGAAGGTCTGGTAACAGTGATAGCTCCGTCTGCAACTTCGATGTTAATTTCAGGATGGAATTCCCTGACAAGCTGTCCCTTAGGACCTTTGACTGTAAGTGTTGTGCCAGATAAGGATACTTCAACACCTGCAGGAATCTCCACGGGTAATTTTCCGATGCGTGACATCTTTTTCCCCCCTTACCATACGTAGCAGATAACTTCTCCGCCAATATTACCTTTACGGGCTGATTTATCTGTCATAATTCCGTGAGAAGTAGAAAGAATTGCTATTCCTAAACCGCCGAGTACACGCGGGATTTCATCTTTCTTGGCGTAAACGCGCAGTCCAGGTTTGCTGATGCGCTTAATGCCAGTGATAACTCTTTCATCATTGGGGCCGTACTTCAAATAAATCCGCAGGATCCCCTGTTTATTGTCTTCAATAACTTTATAGTCCCGAATATAACCCTCTTCTTTCAGAATCCTGGCAACCTCGCTTTTCATTTTGGAAGCAGGTATATCTACGGATTCATGTTTCACTGAATTCGCGTTTCTGATTCGAGTGAGCATATCCGCGATTGGATCAGTTAAAACCATACGGGAACCTCCTTTCAACCTCAGGTGAACACTGATTACCAACTAGCTTTTTTAACACCGGGAATTTCGCCTTCATGGGCTAATTGCCGGAAGCAGACACGGCACAGTTGAAAGCGCCGCATATAACTCCTGGGACGTCCGCAGCGTCGGCAGCGGTTTACCTGGCGAGTAGAGAACTTCGGACGTCTCTGGGCTCTAATGATCATGGACTTTTTAGCCACGATATCTCTCCTTTCATGCTCTGAACGGGACACCCATCAGCTTTAACAGCTCATACGCTTCCTCATCAGTTTCAGCGGTAGTTCCAATAGTTACTTGTAAACCGCGGATTTTATCAACTTTGTCATACTCAATCTCTGGGAAAATCAGCTGTTCTCTAAGCCCTAAGCTGTAGTTTCCGCGTCCGTCAAAAGATTGGGGTGATACGCCCCGAAAATCGCGAATACGCGGTAGTGCTACATTGATTAGTCTGTCTAAGAATTCATACATCCGATCGCCGCGCAGTGTAACTTTACAGCCGATTGCCATACCGTCACGAATCTTAAATGCAGCAATCGATTTTTTAGCTCTGGTAATGATCGCTTTTTGTCCGGTGATTGTTTCCAGATCCCGAACTGCAGCTTCTAAAGCTTTTGGTTCAGCAACAGCTTCTCCTACACCAATATTAACAACGACTTTATCGATTTTAGGAACCTGCATCACATTAGCGTAATTAAACCGCTCTTTGAGGGCAGGCACCACTTCACTGCGATAATATTCTTTCAGTCGTGCCATCAACTACTCCCCCTTTCCGAATAACCTCAACCTAATCTATTGCCTTGCCGCAGTGCCGGCACTTGCGAGTCAAATTATTCTGCTCATCACGTTCTCTGATTGGACGTGTAGCCTTACGGCAGCTTTGGCATACCAATTGTACATTTGATGCATCAATTGGACCAGGACGCTCAACAATTCCACCCTGAGGATTAGATTGAGTAGGACGAGTATGTTTCTTCTGCAAATTGATACCTTCAACTATCACTTTACCGGTTTTAGGATAAACTTGTAGAATCCGGCCTCGTTTACCGCGATCTGCGCCGGTAAGCACTTCTACTTGATCACCGCTTTTAACATGGACTTTTGCCATCGCTCATCCTCCTTTCTAAACTACAGTACCTCAGGGGCTAGAGATACGATCTTCATAAAGTTCTTTTCCCGTAACTCTCTAGCTACCGGACCAAAGATCCGGGTGCCTCTTGGATTAGTTTGATCACTTAAAATTACTGCTGCATTTTCATCAAAACGAATATGCGAACCATCACGACGCCGAATTTCCTTTTTGGTACGAACAATAACTGCCTGAACGATATCGCCCTTCTTAACCATACCGCCCGGGCTGGCTTGTTTAACGGTGGCAGTGATTACATCACCTACACTGGCGTAACGCCGGCCAGTACCACCGAGAACACTAATGCACAGTATTTCTTTAGCACCTGTATTGTCTGCAACCTTTAATCGCGATTCTTTTTGGATCATGATAGCCCCTCCTTCCCTGCAAAAGTTCTAGGGTTATTAGCGAGCCTTTTCGACGATTTCCACGACTCGCCAGCGTTTATCTTTACTTAAAGGGCGAGTTTCCATAATCCGTACTCGGTCGCCTACTTGACATTGATTATTTTCATCATGAGCTTTAAATTTTTGAGTTCTTCTTACGGTGCGGCCGTACAAAGGATGTCTGACGTCCCTTCTGACAGCCACGACAACAGTTTTATCCATTTTATCACTGACGACTAAACCCACACGAGTTCTGCGCCTGTTTCTCACAGTTTCTGCCATGCGTGCTCCTCCATTCCTTATCTCTAAGGCTAAGCTCGCTTAATCTGGCGAACTCTCTCTGTCATCACTGTCTTAACGCGTGCGATATCCTTCCTGACAGCTCTCACGCGCATTGGATTCTCTAACTGACCGGTGGCCAGCTGGAACCGAAGGTTAAAGAGTTCTTCCTTTAATTCAGCAAGCTTTTTATCTAATTCCTCAGCCGATAATTCTCTTAATTCCTTAGCCTTCACGTGCATCACCACCCGCCACAGTTCTGCTCACAAACTTAGTTTTAATTGGCAGTTTATGAGCGGCTAATCTCATAGCTTCACGAGCAACTTCCTCACTCACGCCTGCAAGCTCGAACATGATTCTGCCGGGTTTAACTACTGCTACCCACTGCTCCGGTGAACCTTTACCGGAACCCATCCGAGTTTCTGCAGGTTTTCTGGTAACAGGTTTATCAGGGAAAATTCTAATCCAGACTTTTCCACCACGTCTGATTGAACGAGTCATTGCTACACGAGCTGCTTCTATTTGTGCATTGGTTATCCAGCCAGGCTCCAATGCCTGTAAACCAAATTCGCCGAAATCAATCTTTGCTCCGCGACTGGCTTTACCGGTCATCCTACCCCGATGGACACGGCGATGCTTTACACGTCTTGGTATTAGCATCCTATTCGCTCCCTTCAGCCTGTTTGTTACCTTTTCTCTCAGGCAATACTTCTCCTTTATAGATCCATACCTTGACTCCGATCTGCCCGAAAGTAGTTGCTGCTTCTGCGAATCCGTAATCGATATCTGCTCTGAGAGTGTGGAGAGGCACGTTGCCTTCCGGGTTCCACTCTGTTCTCGCAATTTCTGCTCCGCCTAAGCGTCCGGAAACCGCTACTTTGATACCTTTAGCGCCTAATCTCAGTGCGCGCTGCTGTGCTTGACGCATAGCTCTGCGGAAAGAAATCCGCTTTTCTAATTGGAAAGCGATATTTTCAGCCACTAACTGGGCGTCTGTTTCGGGAGTCTTTACTTCAACAATGTTAATTTGATACTGCTTGCCGCCTAATTTCTCTAAATCCTTGCGCAGTTTATCTACTTCTGCGCCGCCTTTACCGATAACCATACCCGGGCGGCCGGTATGGATGGTTACTTTACAGCGATTGGCTGCTCTTTCGATCTCAACCTTGGAAATACCGGCAGTATAAAAGCGCTCTTTAATCAGCTTGCGGATTTCCAGGTCTTCGTGCAGCAAATCGGCATAATTGCGCTTGTTTGCATACCATCTGCTGTTCCAGTCCTTGATGACTCCTAGCCTAAACCCAATCGGGTGTACTTTTTGACCCACGCATCTACTCCTCCTTTTCCTTCAATACTACGGTGATATGGCTGGTGCGTTTCAGAATCCGATCTGCCATACCCCGCGCCCGCGGCCGGAACCGTTTTAAGGTTGGGCCTTGATCTACGTAACATTCAGCTACATATAGTAAATCCGGATCCATATCGTAGTTATTCTCAGCGTTAGCAATCGCGCTCAGCAGCAGTTTTTCCACTACAGAGGATGCAGCTCTCGGTGTCAGCTGGAGAATAGCTAAAGCTTCACCGACATCTTTGTTGCGAATTAAATCAACAACCTGCCGCACTTTCCGAGGTGACATGCGGATATAGCGCACGCTTGCTTTTGCACTTGGCATAGTTTCCATTGTCTATCCCCCCATCTATCCTATCTGCCCGATGACCTTTCGCTTCCTGCGTGTCCGCGAAATGTCCGGGTGGGAGCAAACTCTCCTAATTTGTGACCCACCATTTCCTCGGTAATATATATTGGCACATGTCTTCTGCCATCATGAACTGCAATAGTATGACCTACCATTTCAGGAAAAATTGTGGAACGACGAGACCAGGTTCTGATTACTTTCTTCTCGCCTGCTTCATTCATCTTGCGCACCTTCGCGAGCAAGTGCTCATCAGCAAAGGGTCCTTTTTTTAACGATCTACCCATCATTACACCCCCTCATGGAGAACAACGTTATTTCCGACGTCTGACGATCATCCGATCGCTTGCTTTCTTCTTGCGAGTCTTGGTTCCCAGTGTTGGTTTACCCCAAGGTGTGACCGGACTTGGTCTGCCGATTGGTGATTTACCCTCACCACCACCATGTGGGTGATCTACCGGGTTCATTACTACACCGCGAACATGCGGACGTCTATTTAAATAACGACTTCTACCAGCTTTACCAATCACGATGTTTTCATGCTCAACATTGCCAACCTGACCGATAGTAGCGCGGCAGTTCTGATGCACCATTCTAAACTCACCAGATGGCAGTCGCAGTGTAACATAGCTGCCTTCTTTCGCCATAATCTGAGCGGATGCTCCGGCTGAGCGCACCATCTGTCCGCCTTTGCCCGGCTGCAGCTCAACATTGTGAACAACAGTACCTGCGGGAATGTTAGCCAGCGGGAGTGCATTTCCGACCTTGATGTCTGCATCAGGACCGGACTCTACCATTTGGCCAACCTGAAGTCCAACCGGTGCTAAGATGTAGCGTTTTTCGCCATCGAGATAGTGGAGCAGAGCAATGCGAGCCGAACGGTTCGGATCGTATTCGATTGATGCTACCTTGGCCGGTACTCCATCTTTGTTCCGCTTAAAGTCGATAATGCGGTACTTCCGTTTGTGTCCACCGCCTCTGTGTCTCATGGTGATGCGGCCTTTGTTGTTGCGCCCACCAGAATTATTCAGCGGTGCGGTTAAAGACTTTTCAGGTTTAGTCTTAGTAATCTCTTCAAATGTTGAGACTGTCATCCCACGGCGGCCTGGAGTGGTCGGCTTATATTTTTTTACTGCCATGATTCCGTCCCTCCTTATAGTCCTTCAAAAACTTCAATGCTGTGGCCGTCGGCTAAAGTTACGACAGCTTTCTTGTAATCAGAAGTTCTACCTACACTTGTACCTTGTCGCCGTAATTTACCCCGAACACGCACAGTATTAACCTTAGTGACTTTCACGTCGAAGATTTCTTCAACTGCTTGCTTAATCTGAGTTTTATTGGCTTTTAAATGCACAATAAAAGTGTACTTGTTTTGCGAAAGTAGGTCGGTGCTTTTCTCAGTAATTACTGGCCGGATAATGACATCGCGAGCGTCCATTATGCAAGCACCTCCTCAAGTTTTGTTAAAGCATCTTTAGTAAAGATCACACAACCATGATTGAGTACATCATAAACGTTTAAACCGCTGCTTTTAAGTAACAGAGCTTTAGGAATATTGCGGGTTGCAAGTTCAATATTTGTATCCCAATCACCAATCACGATCAAGGGTTTTTTACCAGCATTAAGTGCATTTAAGACATTCACCATCAGCTTGGTTTTGGGCTGATCGAGAGTCAATTGATCTAATACGATTACTTCTCCGTCTCTGACCTTAGCTGACAGAGCTGATTTTAACGCCTGTCTGCGGGCTTTTTTCGGTATCCGGTAGGAAAAATCGCGCGGTGCAGGACCGAAGGTCACACCACCACCTACCCATAAAGGCGAACGGATACTTCCAACGCGTGCCCGCCCTGTTCCTTTCTGACGCCAGGGTTTGCGGCCGCCTCCTCTAACAAACGAACGAGTTTTTGTGGCTGCGGTTCCCTGTCTGCGGTTGGCTAGTTGATTTAAAACTACTTGATGCATGAGCGCATCATTAATCTTGGCTCCAAAAATAGCTTCATTCAGTTCGATGTCGCCAATTTGCTTGCCTTCCATATTGTATAGGGCCACTTTCGGCATAATTGCAGCCTCCTCTCTTGCAATACTTTACACTACTGTTTTACTGTACTCCGAACTGTGACTAAGCTGCCCTTAACACCGGGTACAGCCCCACGCACCAACAATAAGTTTCTTTCGGAATCAACTTTAACGATTTCCAAGTTTTGAACAGTGCGCTTAACACCGCCCATTCTACCTGCCATCTTTCTGCCTTTAAACACTCTTGCCGGATCGACAGAGTTTAACGAACCAATACCGCGGTGGTACTTTGAACCGTGGGACATCGGTCCTCTGGCGAATCCATGGCGCTTAATCGGACCTTGGTATCCTTTACCTTTGGTAATGCCGGTAATGTCGACTTTTTCGCCTTCTGTGAATATATCTACTTTAACTTCATCCCCAACGTTGAGAGATGAAAGCTCATCTGCTTGGTCCAAACGGAATTCCTTCAGATACCGCCTCGGTTTAACGCCGGCTTTATCGAAATGTCCTTTAAGCGGTTTATTGAATAAGCGTTCCCGTTTTTCGCCGAATCCGAGCTGCACGGCCTCATAACCATCTTTTTCAGCAGTTTTCTTCTGTACTACTGTACAGGGCCCAGCTTCGATAACGGTTACAGGAATCAGCGTACCTTGTTCATCAAAAATTTGAGTCATACCTAATTTCTTACCTAAAATTCCTTTGGCCATTGTTACACCCCCTAAAATATGCCTCTGCTAGGCTTAATTTTGCAGTTTGATCTCAATATCGACTCCAGCAGGTAAATCTAAGCGCATCAACGCATCCACCGTTTTGGGGTTTGGTTCCAAAATGTCAATTAAACGCTTGTGAGTACGCATTTCAAATTGTTCCCGTGAATCCTTATGAATATGGACCGAACGCAAAACGGTAAATACATTTCTCTCTGTTGGTAAGGGGATTGGCCCGGAAACAACTGCCCCAGTCCGTCTTGCTGTATCAACGATTTTTTGAGCAGAATTATCAAGGATTTTATGATCAAATGCTTTTAAACGAATTCTTACTTTTTGCTTTGCCATCAACAATTTCCTCCCTTTCGTCCGATTCGCGGACTTGCTCTGTAGAAATTCCCCAAACTTCGGGAGCAGGCCCTGGTTTGGCAACCTTCTACATCATCGCTAGTATTAACAGTGAAAGAGTGACCCGGCGACCGGGTCACCTCTAAAGTCTTACTTCAAAATCTTGGTAACAACTCCAGCGCCTACGGTGCGGCCGCCTTCGCGGATAGCAAAGCGCAGACCTTCCTCCATCGCAATCGGAGTGATCAGTTCGCAGCTGAGTCTAGTGTTGTCACCAG
>DURM01000077.1 GCA_012837335.1 Bacillota bacterium | reverse complement strand
TCGGTCTTTTGCATCAATACTACGAAGTATGACTGAGGTCTATCAGGAGCGGTATACGCGGTCCGTACGTACCGTTCTGTGAGAGGAAAACCGCTAGGCTGATCACCTAGCGGTTACCTACTCGATGCAGTTTTTAATAAAACACAATGCTGTCCAGCATCTGGTTGAAATCAACGGCAAAGCTGTCGTAGAGCATGGCTGGGATGGTGAAAATGATGTTGTAGCACATATCATCAATTATGACCAGCACCATCTCCTGATAGAGCATCATATCATCAATGCCGATGCCCCAGCTTGCAGCCACCGCATCGCGGCCGTCAATGGTGAAAACTGCGATCTCTTCAGGAGCATAGAACTCGTATCCAGTGAAAGCAGCTGCCACCGCTTCAATTTGAGCTTCCATCAGCCAGTAGGGATCAATACCCGCCGGCAGAGTGTATAATTCTACCACCACATTAGCCAGCTGACTAGCATCAACCGCAGCAAATGACTGGTCGTAGACTTCGCTGAAGCCCCACTGGTCTGGAATGGTGATTGAGAAGGCAAAGTCGGTATTAGTATAAGTCTGGTCCATAACTCCTGTTTCCAGGCCGATTAAAGATTTTCTCGAGAAGATATCCACTTGCTTGATCGCCAGGTTTGCGCTTAAAAATACCGGAACATGGCGCACTTGAATGTCCGCAACAGATGCGTCGTCTAAAAATTTGACTAAGAGCGCATCAGGAGCAGTCTGGCGGTGGCTGGGATCGACAGCGATCCACTCGCCGAGCCAGACTTCATTCCACATATGGGCAGCCCAGTAGCCGCCCTGGTAGCGGTAGCCTTCAGCTACTCTGGTGGGAATTCCGGCTGCTCTGGCAAGGGAGGCAAACAGCACAGCGTACTCGTTGCAGTCGCCGGCTGGATCGGCGATAATCTGGGCGGTGGTTTTGGTCCGCATGGTAAGGTTCCCTTGGATGTAGCCAAAAACCCAATCAACAAGCTGTTGAACGGCTGTCCACGCATCCTTTTCGCCTGCTAAGATGCCGGCGCTCAGCATTTGAATCTCATCAAGATTAGGATCGATGTACCGGTCGGCGCCTAAATAGGGAGCAAGCTCCGGTTCCGCGATCGGCAGAGTGTATTTACCCCGGAAACTGCGGTTATCCTTGGAAATCGATACCAGAACGCCAGCGTCGGTACTGCTGATAATCTGCTGCCGGTTATCCTCTAACTGAACCGCATCCGGATCTACGCCGGAAATCAGGATTTGGCTGTAGATGGAGCGGACCGGATGGGAAATCAGAAGATTGGCTTCCTGAGTTCTCAAGCTGACGGTGTAGTATTCCAGTTCGTCCAGTTCAGCCCCGTCAACTCTTCGAGCCAGCATTCCCGGAAAGTCGGGGAGGGTGTTGTAGTGCATGGCTCCGCTTTCATCAAAGTAGATATACATGTCCACTCCGGACTCGTGGAGGAGAGCAGCGTAGCCTTGGAATTCATAACCGAGCACATCATAGGTTCCCTCTTCGCTGATAACCACGTATCCATAGGTCGGTATGTATTCATTCGTATCCAAGAGCAGAAACTCATGCTCTGATCCCGGAACTAATCCTTCGGCTGCCAGCTTATAGAAGACTGTATCCACATAGTACAGCTTTTCACCCGGTTCTAGGACATAGGTTTCCGTGGTTACACCGTACATGTCTGCTGCCCGGATGGTAACTTCCGGTTCTGCTAGGCTGTAGTCAGCAGTAATCTCATACACTGCCGGTGGATCAGTAATTTCCGAGAGAGCAGTGTAGGAAACGATGGCAAAATCCTCATCAAGAACCATCTCTTCGTACCCTCGGATCGCCTGCTGAGCTCCTAGAAACTCAACCATCATCACCAGTTCAGCCTTAAACTCATAACCGGTCTCAGTTCGGTACAGCTCCTGGTTGACGATGCCGATGGGAACAGAGTATTCTTCCATCACAAAGGTGCTTTGATCCATAAGCTCGGCTCCGGATACGCCAAGAGCCAGACAAATCATCAGCAACGCGGTGATAAGCAGTTTCTTTACCATCTTCTTTCTCTCCTTTTTTAATTTAGTTGCCTATGGTTCGGCAGTTATATCAATTTGGCGGATCGCTAACTGGAGAATCCCGAAATCCGAGTGTTTCAGCTTTAGATCTGCCAAACTGGGCGCAGACAGAAGTTTGATCAGCAGGGCATCAGGAGCCATCTGCTGGCAGGCAGGATCAACAGCGACCCATCTGCCCAGCCAAATTTCATTCCAGATCCAGCCGATCCAGCGGCTGGGGGTATCGAAGTAGCGGATGCCTACGGCAAAGCGGGTAGGAATGCCCGCGGCGCGGGTTAAGGCAGCAAACAATAAAGCGCGGTGGATCATATCTCCCTGATAGCTGCCCACCAGCTTCATAATCTCAGCGGCAGTAATCCAGGCATCAGCGCTGGCGGCAGTAATGCTGGCAATCAGCGCCTGAATTTCGGCTGAATTAGGATCGATCAGCTGATCAGCTCCTAAAAACCGCCGCAGCTTTTTCTGCTCCGGTTCAGCAAGGGGCAGCCCCAATTTACCGGTGTAATTGGTAGTGTCGATGGCAATATCGAGAACAACCTGCTCCTGTTCTTCCGCTTCCGCGTAGTAGTGGACCACCTGCTGACGGTTATCAATTAGGTCATAGTGATCAAAGCTGACACCGGCTAAGAGTATTTGGCTGTTAATGCTCCGCTGCGGATCGTTAAAGGTGATATTGGACTTTCGGGAATAAGCGGAGGCTGTGTAAGCTGCTTCCAGCTTCTCGCTTGCGCTTAAATCCGGCCAAAAGCTGAAATCGCCAGCAAAAGCCGGTTCTTCCGCGGCAGCGTAGGAAATGCATAATCCGAGCAGAATAGATAAATAAAGCCAGAACCACTTTCGCTTTGCCAAATTGTTCATCCTTTCCTGATTAGCAAGCCCTTACTGTATTATTAGATTAAGATTTGCGTTTCCCTCTACAAAGTGAAAATATTGCTGCGGCAGGAAAACTCTGCTGGATCAGGAAATTAGTAAATAAATCTCCAGGTGAAAGGTGATTGTATGGAATTGGTTTATCAGGGAAAAACAAAGGACGTTTACCGCCTCGATGATGAGCGCTGTCTCCTGAAATTTAAGGATGATCTTACCGGCAGCGATGGTGTTTTTGACCCCGGTGCCAATACTGTGGGGCTGAAAGTGGAAGGAGCGGGGAAAGCTGGACTGCGGATGAGCAAGTATTACTTTGAAATGCTCCACCGCCACGGAATTCCTACCCACTATCTTGAGTCTTCGGTACTGGAAAGCACCATGACAGTGAAACGGGCGGAAATGTTTGGCCATGGGTTGGAGGTAATCTGCCGCTACCGGGCGGTGGGCAGTTTTCTGCGCCGCTACGGCTTGTACGCGGAAGAGGGTCAGCGGCTGGATGGATTGGTGGAATTTACGCTCAAAGATGATCAAGCCGGGGATCCGCCGATCAATAAGGATGGTTTGGTTATGCTCGGCATCCTCACGGAAGAAGAGTATGAGCGGTTAAAATCGCTCACCAAAGAGATTTCCGATCTAATTCGTCAGGACTTAGCTTTAAAGCAGATGGAGCTTTACGATATCAAGCTGGAATTTGGAAGAGTGGGGGCGGAGCAGGAGATTGCTCTCATTGATGAAATCTCTGGCGGCAATATGCGGGTGTTTTACCAAGGCAGATTCCTCGATCCTTTGGAACTTGCCCGCAAAGTGCTGGAAGGGTAAAAAATTAGAGAGGCCTACTTGGCCTCTCTTGTTTTGCCGCGCATCTGCTGAATCTGCTTCAACAGCTGCCTCAGCTCATTGATGGCAAATTCAATTTGATCGTACCGTTCCTGGTCAGAGTGGATAAAGGTTCTTAAATGAACCTGCTGAAACTTCAGCTCGTGAATCCGGTTATTGATCAAGGTTATGATCTCATTTTTTGACATACTGCAACTCCTCATACCATTGGTTTAGCCTTCCTCACTCCGATTGGACTTTAAAGCGGTAGATAGTGGTGTGCTGGTAGACTTGTCCGGCTCTTAAAATCGGATTGGAGAAATGACTGACATTAGGCGAATTGGGGAAATACTGAGTTTCCAAGCATAATCCGCTGCGGTGGCCGTATGCGGCGCCGTTTTTGCCCGGAATCGGTGCTTTCAGGAAGTTGCCGGAATAGAATTGGATTCCCGGTTTGGTGGTCAGCACTTCCATCAAGCGGCCTGTGTCCGGATCATACAGCTCGGCTGCTTTTTTCAGTCCATCCCTTTGATTCAAAACCCAGTTGTGGTCGAAACCGCTTCCATATATAATCTGGGGATTGCTTTCATCTAGATTGGCTCTAATTGGCGTAAGCTCACGAAAATCCATGGGTGTGCCTGCCACGCTGGCGATTTCTCCGGTTGGAATCGTTTCACTGTTAATCGGCGTATAATAGTCGGCGTCCAGTTTTAAGTGGTGATCGAGAATACCGCCTTGGTTATGGCCCTTTAAATTAAAATAGCTGTGGTTGGTCAGATTGATGATTGTATCTTGATCGCTTACAGCCCAGTAATCAATGCGAAGTTCATTGTCATCTGTCAGGGTGTAGGTTACCTGCGCGTACAGGCGCCCCGGATAATTCTCCTCTCCATCCGGGCTGATGTATTCCAGCTGCAGCTGGTTTTCTCTGCTTGCTGTCGGGTTCCAGATGACTTGGTCAAATCCCCGCGTTCCGCCGTGGAGGTGGTTCGCGCCATCGTTGGCCGCCAGCTGATAATCAACTCCGTTCAGCTGAAACTGCCCATTGGCAATGCGGTTAGCATAGCGCCCGATTACTGCTCCGAAAAAGTAGGTATCCCTTTGATAATCCTCCACATCCTGATAACCCAATACCACATCAGCAAACTGACCGCTGCGGTCCGGTACATGAAGCGAGAGGACGGTTGCGCCGTAATTGGTGATTTCTGCCCTGAGATTATTGCGGTTTTTCAATGTAAACGTTCTAATTTCCTCGGTTTTAGTCATTGTTTTCCACAGCAAAATACTGCCGCGGGCACCCCCTTGTGACTGTATTTCCTGTATGTATTCACGATAATGGTTTTAACTGCCAGTGTCAAGGGTAAGGATATGTTAACTTATTAACTAATTTAAAGGATAATCACGGTTATAGGCGAATATTGTAAGCAGCCGTATGTTTTCAATTACTCCGAAGGACGGTGCAGTATGCAGACCCTCTCACAGTGGCCCAAACGCGATCAATTTTATCAATACCTAGATTCACTCCTGATTAATCCAGATAACCAAACTAATCTCATTGCTCTCTTGATCATGAATCTCGACAACTTTCGGGAGGTCTGTGAGCTCTTTGAATTTCGAGACATTGAAAGTGTATTAGCTGAAGCAGCCCAAATCATCAAAAACTCCTGTCCCGCTGACAGCTACACAGCCTGGTTAGGCTCGGATGAGTTCGCGGTGGTGCTGCCGGAAACGACTGAGAAAGAAGCTGAGCAGACCGCAGCCGCTATCTGCTCTAATCTTGGCAACCCGATTTATGTTAATGGTAGGCATGTTTTGATTACCGCCAGTTTAGGCCTCGCCTTTACGCCTCGAGATGCTCAGGACCGCTATGAACTCCTGAAGAATGCGAGCATGGCGATGAATTGGGCGAAAAAACACGGCAAAAACGGCTATATCAGCTACGAGCCGATGATGAGCCGCCACATCAGCCGCAGAGTCAGCTTGGTCAATGATTTGGCTTCTGCCTTAGCGGAGAACCAGTTAATCCTTCATTACCAGCCTCAGGTTAACATTATCAGTCAAAGTATTGTTGGCGCCGAAGCGCTGGTGCGCTGGGTACATCCAGTTCACGGTTTAATTCCCCCTTTAGAGTTTATTCCCCTAGCTGAAGAAACCGGATATATCATCCAGATCGGCGAGTGGGTTTTATACCAGGCCTGCACAGATTTCAATAACTGGCTTGAGCAGGGAATAGTGCTGGAACGCTTAGCGGTGAATGTCTCGATTGTGCAGCTTAAACAGATGAGCTTTGCCGACCGGGTATTAGAAATCCTCGAGGAAACCAGGTTGGATCCGGCTTATTTGGAGCTGGAAATTACCGAAAGCCAGTCGATGGACTTGCCTGAAGTGCGCCCCCAGATCGAAAGACTCCGCAACCATGGCGTCAGATTTGCGATTGATGACTTCGGCACCGGCTTTGCCTCCTTAAACCACCTGCGCTATATGGGCTTTGATACCATTAAAATTGATAAAGCCTACATCCATAACATCATCACCAACAACCGGGATCAGGTGATTGTCGGTTCGATTCTCACGATGGCTGAGCTGCTGCAGCTCGGCATCATTGCTGAAGGCGTTGAGACTGATGATCAGCTGCGGTATATCAAGCAGACCAATATTAAGGAAGTGCAGGGCTATTATTTAAGCCCACCGGTAGAAAAAAGCGCCTTTGAAGAACTGATTCAAACGGTGCAGAAAAGGAGTTAGCCATGGCTCGGGTAGTGACCGTAACTGCTAATCCCTGTATCGATCATATTGTCGAGGTGGAAAGCTTCGCGTACGGAGCGGTAAATCGGGCTGTTGACAGCCGCCGGGAAGTTGGCGGCAAAGGGATCAACACCGCCCGCATGCTGAAGCTGTTAGGCGTTGATGTCCTCGCAGCCGCATTTTTAGGTGGAGACACCGGCCGGGAGATCAGCAGTGCCCTGGAGCAGCTCGGCGTTAAATATCTGAGTATTGGAACCAAGCATCCAACCCGCACTAATATTAAAATTATTAATCATGATGCAGGTTCAAAAACCGTTACCGAACTTAATGAACCGGGTAGATCCCCCGCTGGGGAAGAGCTGGAAAAGCTGATTGAGCAAGTTGAAATGGCGGCGGTCAATGCCTTGTACTTGGTTTTATCCGGCAGTCTCCCGCAGGGCTGTCCCCCGGACTTTTACCAAACGCTGCTTAAAGCCGCCCGCAGGCGCAATCCCAAGCTTACCGCGGTGGTGGATACCAGCGGTGAGCCCTTAAGGCGGGCACTGGAAGCAAAGCCAGAGATTATCAAGCCCAACCACAGTGAGCTGGCGGAGTTGGTGGGATGCCCCCTTACCGGGATTGAAGATGTTTTCCAGGCTCTGAAGGAGATTCACCAGCAGGGAGTGAAAGTAGCCCTCTGCAGCCTAGGCGCAGACGGAGCTGCAGCAGTGTCTGTGGAAGGGTGCTATCGGGTGACTGCCCCCAAAGTAGCGGCAGTCAACACAGTCGGCTGCGGCGATGCTTTTGTGGCGGGGCTGATCGCCGGACTGCTCCAGCGCAATCAGCTTGAATCTGGCTTAACTGCCGCAGCGGCAGCGGGAACAGCAGCGGCGCTGGATCCGGGCACTGGATTTCACTCGCTAGAGCGGTGGGATGATATTTACAGCCAAGTGGTTGTAACAAAAGTTAAATGTTAAAAGGAAAGGCAGAGGCGTGGATCTTCCCGCTCCTCTGCCTTGTTTAGTTAAAACTTTTTTAAGGAAAGAAAAAGGCATCCGCCCTTTTATATTGAATTAGTATCAGGAAGATCAATTTGCAAAAATTTAGGAGGGGTGCTCATTGAGACACAAAAAACTATTAACTGCAGCATTAGTACTTATCTTATCTTTTGGCATGCTGAGCGCAGTGGCAGCCGCCAGCGAAGCTGATCTTGACGCGTTGATGAAGGACTTTTTATCCAGCAACTTTGGCGTAGCAATGAAAGCGCAGAACGCGCTGGCAGCGCTTGGCGATGAAGCTGTTCCCCGCGTGGCAGATGTGCTCTACCGCAACGCTGATTTCATGAACCGGATTAAAGCGGTTAACCTTTTGGGCAGTATCGCTACTCCCCAAGCAGTTGAAGCGCTGGTATCTGGGGTTGAAGACCGGGATGAAATCGTCCGCAACTCCACGGTAAACGCAATTATGAAGCTGGATGAAGCGGGCAAAAAGACTGCTGCTCATCATCTTACCGCCTACTTAGTTCATACCCAGCTCTATGTCCGCACACTTGCCGGCGAGCTGCTGGTGGATTTAGGCGTAACGGAAGCGGAGATCGCAGCGGGACTGGCGGATGTGGTTATCACCGGCTCCAACCAAGCTCGCGACTTGGCTTTGTCTGAGCTGTCCAAGCTGGGAGCTAATGCCTCCCATGTGGTCGACGAGTTCATTCCTCTGGTTGATTTAAGCAGTCCTGACAAGTACGCTGAATCGTTCCGCCTGCTGGAAGTGCTGACTACGATCGGCGATGCGAATAATCCAGAACTGGTTGGGATGCTGACGGCATTGTTATTATCCGATGATTTTGATCTGCGCCAGGAAGGAATTTGGGGTATGCGGCGCTTGAAACTGGACGGACCAGCCATGGCTGCTCCGGTTCAGATTCTTCTTAATTCTGATTCAGCAGAGGATCAAAGTCTGGCTGTAGAGATCTTAACTCAGCTTGCGATTACCCAGCCGGTGGCAGTGGAAAAACTGCAGGAAATTGTGACCAGCGGGGAATTCAGCGCTGCAGTGGTTGAGCAGGCGCTGGCCGGGTTAGAATCTTTAGTGCCGCAGCTCGAGTGGCATTTGGACCGGGGCTTAGTGGCAGTTTTAACTGATGAAGGTATCTTCTTAAGCTGGCGCTTATTGGGTACCGAACCTCATGATCTGGGCTTTGATGTTTACCGCAATGGTGAAAAAGTAACTGCCGAGCCCATTACCACCAGCACCAACTATTTGGACCCAGAAGGCACTGTCAACGATGAGTATTATGTACAACCTATCTACAATGGACGGGAATTTGAAGCTTCGGAAGCAGCAGCAGTTTGGGCCCAGAACTATCTCAGCATTCCTATTAATCGGCCGGAAGACGGTGTAACTCCAGCGGGAGAGCGCTACCGCTACCATGCCAATGATGGCAGCGCAGCTGACCTTGATGGAGACGGCCGCTACGAGATAATCCTCAAATGGGATCCGTCCAATAGTAAGGATAATGCCCATGATGGCTACACTGGAAATGTCTATATCGATGCCTATACCTTAGATGGCGAGATGCTGTGGCGGATTGACTTAGGCAAAAACATCCGCGCTGGCGCTCATTACACTCAATTTATGGTTTACGACTTGGATAACGACGGCAGAGCGGAAATCATCATGAAAACCGCAGATGGAACCATTGATGGAGAAGGCAATGTGATCGGTGATCCCAATAAAGATTGGCGCCGACCAAACGGCCGAATTCTCGATGGTCCTGAGTACCTGACTGTGTTTGATGGAGCAACAGGCAGAGCGATTGATACCATCGATTACAAGCCGCCGCGGGGCAATGTCAGCTCCTGGGGAGATGGTTACGGCAACCGGGTGGACCGCTTCCTGGCAGGGATAGCTTATCTGGATGGCGTGCGTCCAAGCGTAATCATGGCCCGGGGTTACTACACCCGCACCGTCTTGGTTGCCTACAATCTTGTCGACGGCAAGCTGGAAGAGGTTTGGATGTTTGACACTGCTTCCGATCCACGGTTAAGAAGCTGGGAAGGACAGGGCAACCACAACTTGTCGGTGGCAGACGTTGACTTTGACGGTAAACAGGAAATTGTCTACGGTGCAATTACCATTGACCATGATGGCACCGGCTTATACAATACTGGTCTCATGCATGGAGACGCCCTCCATGTTGCGGATCATGATCCGGACCGGGTCGGACTGGAAGTATTTGGTGTGCATGAGCCCTACCCCCATGCTTCCGGCATGAACTTAAGGGATGCCCGCACCGGCGAACTGCTCTGGGGTAAACCGAGCAACCACGACGTCGGCCGCGGTGTTGCCACCAATATCGATCCCCGCTATCGGGGCAGTGAAGCTTGGGGCAGCCGCTTCCCCATGTTCGATGTGAAGGGCAACCAGATCAGCACCACCGTTCCGGCCATGAACTTCGTAATCTGGTGGGACGGCGACCTGCAGCGGGAGCTCTTAGACGGCACCCACATCACTAAATGGGATTGGGAAAACGAAAGAATTATCACCCTGCTGGCTCCAAGAGATGTTGCCAGCAACAACGGTTCGAAATCGACACCAACTCTCACCGCTGATTTATTCGGCGACTGGCGGGAAGAAGTGATCTGGCGCACCAGCGATAACAGCGAGCTGCGCATCTACACTACTACCGACTTAACTGACGCGCGGCTGTACACCTTAATGCATGACCCAATGTACCGGGTAGCGATTGCTTGGCAGAACGTGGCTTATAATCAGCCGCCCCATCCAAGCTTCTACGTCGGTGATGATATGAAACCCCAGACTTACCATCCGGGATCGATTAAGGTCTTCCTGGAAAGTCTAGGGCGGTAGCTGAGCGAGCGGAGATGAATCCATCTCCGCTCCCAATTAATTAGATAGGGGGTTGAACTTATGCGGAAGTCATCCATATTCTTAGCGCTAGTGCTGATTCTCATTATGGCTTTACCCATGACTGCCTCCGCGGAAACAGGGGTCAGTCAAGCCGATATTTCTAAGCTGATCGGGGAAATGCGCTCCCAGAATTTTCGGGAATCGCTCGCTGCCCAAAATACCCTGATTGAAATAGGCGAGCCGGCAGTGCCCTTGTTAAGGGTGCTGTTAACTCAGAGCCGGGAATCCTGGGATCGGGCGAAGGCTGTTTATGTGCTGGGCAAGATCGGCACTGAGGCGGCTGTAAAAGCGATGCTGACTGTGATCAATGACAGTGATGCAGCGGTTAAAAGCGCTATTATTACCGCCGCCCGCAACCTCAGCGAAGAGCAGGTGGACTACGCAGCGCCGCTGTTTGTGGAGCATCTCCTGAGCTCTGATTCCCAAGCTCGGGATACAGCCATGGAAGCCCTGCTGGCGATGGGCATTTCCGAAGCACAGCTGGCGGCAGAACTTGCTGATGCAGCGGTTAGTAATACCGGCAGCAAGCGAAAAGCTGCCCTGGCTGAGCTGGCTAAGCTTGGACCCGGAGCGAAAAGCGCAGCGCCGAAGCTGCTGGCATTAGTAGAACAAGTGGAGCTGGATGAAGCAGTCAGCATCCTCCAAGCCTTAGCGCAAATCGGGGATGCAGGGGTTGAGTCGGTAGTGCTCGGTCTGTTAGAACCGATGGTGCTCGCTCCCGATTGGGATGTGCGCCAGGATGCGATCTGGGTGATGCTGAGTTTGAAATTGGACAGTGATGCCATGATTCAGCCGACCGTAAAGCTGTTAGAAACCGGCAGCTTGGAAGACCAGCTGCGTGCGGTGGAGGTGCTTGCTCACTTAGGACTCAGTCAGGACGCTGCTGTCAAGAAACTGATCGAAGTGGTCCAGGATCCGCATCAGCCGCAGGAGCTTCGCGACGCAGCTTACCAAGGCTTAGAATCACTTCGTTTTCAGATGGAATATCATATCAGCCGGGGATTTGTGGCTGTGAATACCGATGAGGGAGTTTATCTTGGATGGCGCCTGTTAGGCACCGATCCATATGATTTAGGCTTTAATCTTTACCGCGATGGGGAAAAGATCAACTCTGAACCCATTACCCAAAGCACCAACTACATAGATAGAGAAGGCAGGCTCGACGCAGTTTATTCTCTCACCGCGATCGTTAACGGTGTGGAAACCACTGCGGCTGAGAATATAACTCCCTGGGAGCAGAACTATCTTACCATTCCCCTCCAGCGTCCGGTGGGAGGTCGAACTCCTGATGGAACCTATGAGTATACCGCTAATGATGCCAGCGCGGCGGACTTAGACGGTGACGGGGAATACGAGATCGTCTTAAAGTGGGATCCGACCAACTCTAAGGATAATGCCCACAGCGGTTATACAGGCAATGTGTATTTAGATGCGTATAAACTGGACGGTACCTTGATGTGGCGGATCGACTTAGGCCGAAATATCCGCGCTGGTGCCCACTACACCCAGTTTATGGTGTATGATTTTGATGGCGACGGTAAGGCGGAAGTGGCAGTTAAAACTGCCGATGGGACAGTTGACGGCACTGGTAAGGTAATCGGCAATCCCAGCGCTGATTACCGCAACCGCAGCGGCTATGTCCTCTCCGGTCCCGAGTATTTAACCATCTTTGATGGTGCAACCGGAGCTGCTTTAGCGACTGTTGATTATGAGCCGCCCCGGGGCAGTGTATCGAGCTGGGGAGATAACTACGGCAACCGGGTGGATCGGTTCCTTGCAGGTGTGGCTTACCTTGACGGCCAGCGGCCCAGCTTGATTATGGCCAGAGGCTACTACACCCGCACCGTGGTTGTGGCCTGGGATTGGCGGGATGGAGAGCTGACCAAGCGCTGGGTATTTGATTCCAATCAGCCGGGCTATGGCAGCTATGCCGGACAGGGCAACCACCAGCTGTCAGTTGCTGATGTGGATTTAGATGGCCGGGATGAAATCATCTACGGTGCCATGACGCTTGATGATGACGGCACACCACTATACAACACCCGCTACGGCCATGGCGATGCTCTCCATGTGGGAGATTTTGATCCTAACCGTCCCGGGTTAGAAGTTTTCGGTGTTCATGAAAACCATCCCCATCCAGCGGGGATTAACTTAAGAGATGCCCGCACCGGCGAATTGATTTGGGGAGTATCCACCAATTATGATGTGGGCCGGGGCTTAATCGCGGATATCGATCCTAACTATCCGGGAGCAGAGGCTTGGGCATCAGGGGATACAGTGCGGTCTTCCCGCGGTGATTCTCTGACAATTTCCAGACCGTCGATCAACTTTGCCATCTGGTGGGATGGAGATTTGCAGCGGGAACTGTTAGATGGGATTTCCATCTCCAAATGGGATTGGGAAAAGCGAAGTGTAAGGGAAATTTTCTATGCCAGGGGCTGCGCCTCCAATAACGGCACGAAGGCGACTCCGGCTCTCACAGCGGATCTCTTTGGCGATTGGCGGGAAGAAGTGGTTCTCCGCACCACCGACAATCAAGCGCTGAGGATCTACACCACCACTGATGTAACTGAGCACCGCCTGCACACGCTGATGCATGATCGCCAGTACCGAGTGGCAGTAGCCTGGCAGAACACTGCCTACAACCAGCCGCCCCATCCTAGTTTCTATATCGGTCCGGATCGGCCGCTGCCGACCTACAATCCGGGATTGATCGAAACAGTGCTGGGCGGAACAATAACACCATAGGAGGTTTTCCATGCGTAGATTAGCTGTTGTGAAACTGCTGGTAGTACTCTTGTGTTTAACTGCCGCCTTTGCCAGCGCGGCGGAAGCCGACCTGCAGGCCTTATTAACTGATTTAGCAGGTTCCAACTTTGTGAAGTCGACTG
The DNA here is from genome assembly GCA_012837335.1 of Bacillota bacterium. Lineage (NCBI taxonomy): Bacteria > Bacillati > Bacillota > Bacillota bacterium. The sequence goes on along the minus strand of DURM01000077.1, from coordinate 6,327 downwards.
CGGCAACCAAGGAATTGGTAGCGATGGGACCGGAAGTAGTGCCCCACATCGCTGCTGAAATCTTAACCAGCTCCGACTGGTCGGCGCGGTTTAGAGGTATCACCGTCCTGCGCCAGCTTGAGGCTGTGGAAGGTGTGCCCCATCTGCTGTTAATGCAGAGCGACCCCGAAAACCGGGTCCGCAGCTATGCTGCCGAAGTGCTGAAGGAAATCGTGGACAAACATCAGGATGCAGTTGCGCCGGTCTTAGCGGAACTGCTCCTTTCCAGCGAAGCTGCAGTGCGGAATACTGCTGTGAATATGCTGAAAGAGCTTGGCTGGAGCGATGGGGACATTGAAGCGGTATTGCTTGATGCTTTAACCAATGCTGACGCAGTTGGTAAGATTACCGCTGTTGAGCTTTTAAGCGCTGCCCACTACCATGAGCGGGTGTTTGGTGAAAAGGTTTTTCCGCTGCTCAAAGATGAAAATGCCGAAGTGAGAAAAGCAGCGGTCAGAGGTTTAGCGATTCTGGGCTACACCGGGGAAGAAATCTTTAGTCAGATTGAAGCCGGTATAGTGGATGCAGGAAATTGGCAGGAAGCTGCTGAGCTCCTAGCCCAGATGGTGCAGAGCAATCAAAAAGCAGCAGCCATTCTTGGTGAGATTGTAGCTGATGAAAACCAGCCGCGGGAACTCCGCCAAGCAGCCTATAATGCGCTTGATCAGGTAGTTCCGCAGTTAGAGTTTCATCTCAACCGAGGCTTAACAGCCATCAAAGTTGACAATGGTGTGTACTTAAGCTGGCGGCTGTTAGGAACAGATCCCTTTGATTTAGGTTTTAACGTCTACCGCGATGGAGTTAAAATTAACTCCGAACCGATTGTCACCAGCACCAATTATTTGGACGAAGCTGGAACAGACGCAGCGGTGTACTATGTAGCAGCGGTGATTGACGGTGTGGAAGTGGAGCAGTCGGAAACTGCGGCAGTGCTGCCGGTGCCTTACATCTCCATTCCCCTTGATCCACCAGCGGGCGGGGTAACCCCTGATCAGGTGAGTTATCACTATACAGCTAATGATGCCAGCGCCGCGGACTTAGACGGCGATGGGGAGTATGAGATTGTTTTGAAGTGGGATCCCACTAACGCTAAAGATAACGCCCACAGCGGCTACACCGGCAATGTTTATCTCGATGCGTATAAGCTTGACGGAACCAGACTGTGGCGGATTGATTTGGGCAGAAATATCCGCGCCGGTGCCCACTACACCCAGTTTATGGTGTATGACTTTGATGGCGACGGCAAAGCGGAACTGGCTGTGAAAACAGCGGATGGCACCGTAGATGGTCTGGGCAATGTCATCGGTGATCCTGAAGCTGATTACCGAAACAGCGCCGGCTATATCTTAGCCGGTCCGGAGTATCTAACCATGTTTGACGGTGAAACCGGTAAAGCCTTGGCAACCATTGATTATTATCCGCCGCGGGGCAATGTGGGCGCCTGGGGCGACGGCTACGGTAACCGGGTTGACCGCTTCTTGGCCGGCGTGGCTTATCTTGATGGTGTGAGACCAAGCCTGTTGATGGCCAGAGGTTACTACACCCGGGCGGTGATTGCCGCTTACAACTGGGAGGACGGTGAGTTTGTCCCGGTTTGGGTCTTTGACAGCAATGATCCCGGCAAAGAAAGAGCAGCGGGGCAGGGCAACCACCAGCTGTCAATTGCCGATGTGGATGGTGACGGCAAGGATGAAATCATCTACGGCGCAGCCACGATCGACCATGACGGCACACTTCTGTATTCTACTGGTCTTGGCCATGGCGATGCCCTCCACGTAACCGATATCGACCCAAGCCGCCCCGGCTTAGAAGTGTTCGGTGTGCATGAGCCTTATCCGAATCCAGCAGGCATCAACTTAAGAGATGCCCGCACCGGTGAAATCCTGTGGGGACTGCCCACCAATTACGACGTGGGCCGGGGGATCAGCATTAATATCGACCCGAACCATTACGGGAACGAAGCCTGGGCTTCGGGAAGTCCCCTCTTTAATGCTAAGGGTGAGGTTATCAGTACTAGAACGCCTAACTCCACCAACCACGCCATCTGGTGGGACGGCGATCTGCTGAGAGAACTTTTGGATCATACCAATGGCATGGGTAAAATCGATAAATGGGATTGGGAGAACCAAACTACCATTAATCTTGTGACTTTTGCCGGAACTCATTCTAACAATGGTACCAAAGGTAATCCGAGCTTAACCGCGGATATCCTTGGTGACTGGAGAGAAGAAGCGATTTTCCGGACCCAGAATAACCGGGAGCTGAGAATCTATCTCACCACTCATCCAAGCGAGCACCGGCTTTACACCTTTATGCATGACCGGCAGTACCGGGTGGCCATTGCTTGGCAGAACGTGGCTTACAACCAGCCGCCGCACCCAAGCTTCTATGTTGGCGACGATATGGAAACACCTGATTTCAACATTGGTCTGGCCTACAAGGTCTTAGAAGAATACCGGGGAGAGTTCGGTAAGTAAATAAGGAGATAAATTAAGCCGCCTAAACAAATTAGGCGGCTTAATTAATTTAAACGACAGATTACTCTCGCAGCTTTTTACCGCAGTTACTGCAGTAGATGGCATCATTGGTCACCGGTTTGAGGCAGTTCGGGCAGGTCTTCCTACGTCAGGCATTAAAAATGCGTTCATAAGCCTGTTCGATGACCGAAAGTTCCTCTTCGGACAGGGTCCATGCTCCGGCTCCCGCGTTTTCCACAATCTGCTCGGGATGCCGCGCTCCAACCAAGGCTGTGGTTACTCCATCCTGCTGGGTGAGCCAGTTGATGGCCACGTGGGAAATGGGTTTGTTCCTGTTATCCGCGATTTTTGCCAAGACTTCCACTAATTCCGTTACTTTGCTCCACATTGGCTCTTCAAAGAACCGGTAGAAGCGGTGCCTGGTATCATCGGGAGCGAACTCAGGCTTTGTTTTACCACGGTATTTGCCCGCTAAAATGCCTGATCCCAAGGAGCCGTAAGCGAGAATGCCGATTTGATGCTTGCGGCAGTAGGGCAGGATTTCCGCTTCGATTTCTCTTCTTAAGAGGGAGTAATGGGGCTGAAGGCTGGCCAGGTCGGCGATTTTGATCACCCGGTCCATCAGCTCCGGATCAAAATTGGAAACGCCTAAGTATCTGAACTTGCCGGCTTCCTTAAGTTTAACCAGCTCGTAAATAGAATCTTCCACAGGAGTGTGGGGATCCGGCCAGTGGATTTGGTATAAGTCAATCGTATCCACCTCGAGGCGGCGCAGGGAATCTTCGATCTGGACGCGGATACTTTCGGGCTTGAGATTGCGCCGCTGGCCGTCCTTGGTTTGGACGATTCCGACCTTGGTCGCGATGATCACTTCATCGCGGTGGCCTTTAATCGCTCTGCCGACAACCTCTTCAGCCCGTCCATTGCCGTAGCCGGGAGCGGTATCGATTAAGTTGACACCGGCATCAAGAGCAGCCTTGATGGTGCGGATGGATTCGTTATCGTCAACCTGGCCGTAAGTGGTTCCACCCATGGGCCAAGTGCCTAATGAGACTACCGATACCTGCAGATCAGTCTTGCCGAGTTGTTTGGTTCTCAATTTGCAGACCTCCTTTGGGTGATTCTGCATTTATTGTTCCCTGTGGGATCAGGGTAGTCCTGCCTAAAAGGTGAAAAAGCTTTAATTAGTAAGTAAATGAAGAAGGAATTCGCAGTTAGGTAACCGAAGTTCAAGGTAATATGATAATATTTTTCTCTAATATTGGAGGGGTATTATGTCTGAAGTGCTGTTTCAAATCCTGGATCGGGAGCTTCCAGATGTGCCGCCCTATGTGGGGGAGATTATCGAGAAGCTGAGCAGTCCCCAGTCGGCAAATATCAAGGAGATTACCGATGCGATCGGCCAAAGCAGGGCGCTGACTAATACGATCTTGAATATGCTGAATACCGGTTATTTCGGCATTGTCCGCCGGGTGGACAGCCTCGAGACAGCGGTTTTGATGATTGGGATGGATTCGCTGCGCTATATCATTCTGGGCTTGATAGTGAAGATGCTGTTTAATAAGCGGGAGACGGTGCCTTCCGTAAGTGGAGATGCGTTTCTCCGCCACTGTTTGGGAACAGCCATTGCTTCCCAGCTGTTGTGCGAGGCGAGCAGGATCAGCCCGCAGTGCGATAAGTATAAACTGCTCACTTATGGAATGCTCCATGATATTGGGATTCTGGCCTTGGATTACAGCATGCCCTTTACCTTAAACCGGATTCACAACTTGGCGGTGGAAGAAAAAATTCCGATTCTCAGAGCTGAGGCTAAGGTTTTTGGCAGGTTAACCCACGATGTGGTGGGGCACTGGGTGTGCAGGCGCTGGAAGCTTCCGGAGGATATTGCCCATGTGGTGATGTACCATCATAAACCGCGGCAGAGCGATGGTTTTAAGCAGGAAGTAGCGCTTTATTACATCGCGGATATGATCAGCATGAGTTATTATGAAACGCTGTTAGAAAATGATTATGAGTACTCCGTTGATCAGAAAATGCTGGAGTTCTTAGGAATTACCCAGCAGGATGTGGACGAGGTTGAGGCAGTACTGCCGGAAGAAGTAGAAAAAGCAATGCGGGTTATTGATTTCCGCGCCCTGGATAAGCTTAGTTTTGATTAACCGGAAATGGTTACAATCCCTTTCCTTAGGAAATATTAATCCTAGATTGAGGATGGGAAAGGGGTTTAGATGCTTTTTACACGAACCAGAGACAAGGCGGCCAAAGCTCGGGATCAGGTAGGGGCAGAAGAAGCGCATCGGCTGTGGAGGGTGCTGAAGCACCGCTATATTGTTATTGATGAGTGCAATACCATGGTTAATTTTGTCCATGATTTAGAATTCAAGCTGATCATTAACCACCTGGTTGATGATTGGACGAAGGAAGTAAAATGGGTGGAGAAGGAATTGAATAAGTATTCGATTCCAAGTCCAAGACCAAATCTGACGGATATTAATGTGGCGGCTGATCCGGAGTCGATGCGAGACTGCCAGACCGCTCGCTTAGTGCATATGTTCCTAGCCCGGGATATTGATATCCTGATTGATTCGTTTCGGGACAGCTACATCAATGATGATGTGTTCAGCTTGTTTAAGGAGTTAAGTGAGCGATCATTTCGGAGACTAGATCAGTTTATTCGCTATGTGAAGGTGAAAGGCTGGGTTGACTTTCCGCCCCAGTATTTCAACCCGCACGCGCAAACATCAGAGAGAATCGATTCGACAACAATTTTTAATCTCTGGCATCATCTCTCGTACAGATATGTGGTGATTCAGCTGACGAAGCTGTTTCTGTCATTAGCCAATGATGCTGATTTCAAATTGATCTTAAATGAGGGCATTGATAACATGAAAGCCCAGACCAAGCTATTGGAAAGGGAGCTTCTCAAGTACAATGTGATGCTGCCGGAGAAATACCCGGAAGTGATCCCAACACCGGATTCCTCAGAGCATGTGGAGGATAAATTCCTCTTCACCCTCATTCTTGAAGGAATGAAAAGCGCAGTCACCCTGCAGGCGATGGCGATTAAGGAATCAATAACCAACGACAGACTGAGGGGTCTGTTCCAAGATTTGGTGTATGAGGAGCTGGATATGATTACAGCGCTAATCAAATACGGTAAGCTGAAGGGATGGTTGCTGAAACCGCCAATGTATCGACCTTAAAAATGTACTAAAAAAATTTCTTGTTTTTGATTAAAGTTCCTAAACCAACAGTCCGATGTATGTAATAGCTAGTAATATTCCTTGCGCAAGGGGAAAAGTCTAGACTAGCTTACCATTAAATTGTTCAAGGATGAACAAAAAAGACAATCAAGGAGGAAAACACATGCGTATTAACAACAACATTATGGCTCTCAACGCTCACAGGCAGTTGGGTGTAAACCAATCCAATGCATCCAAATCCATGGAAAAGCTGAGCTCTGGTTTCAGAATCAACCGCGCCGGTGACGACGCAGCAGGTTTGGCAATCTCCGAAAAAATGAGAGGTCAAATTCGTGGCTTGAAACAGGCTGCTAGAAACGCCCAAGATGGTATCAGTCTTATCCAAACAGCTGAAGGTGCACTCAATGAAACCCATGCTATTTTGCAAAGAATGCGCGAACTAGCCGTTCAAGCCTCGACCGACACTAACACCGAAGTTGACCGTGGCGAAATCCAAAAAGAGATTAATCAGCTCGCTGATGAGCTTTCTCGGATTTCCAATGATACTGAATTTAACAAGAAGACGCTGCTAAATGGCGATATGGGTAAGGTGGCACAGAAAACAGCTG
>DURM01000076.1 GCA_012837335.1 Bacillota bacterium | reverse complement strand
AACTGGAACGCGCAGATTTGTCATGGGATTTTGGGAGAGTCCTAGGTTATTAGTATGTAGCCGCAGCCGGAGAACTGTTCCCAAATTATGGGTGATGGGCAATTGATGGGCAACTTTCCTTGGAAAACAACAAAACCCCAGCTCAGCTGGGGTACATTTCTTTATGGTGCCGAAGGAGGGATTTGAACCCTCACGAGCGTACTGCTCACTGCGCCCTGAACGCAGCGCGTCTGCCAGTTCCACCACTTCGGCCTGCAAAAATTATTTTACCACGGGAAATCCCACTTGTCAACAACTCTGAGCAAAGAAATAGCGAGAAATTTATTATAAAGTTTCTGATAAATATTTAGACATTTCTTGACTTAACAACTAATTTAGTGTATCTTGTAGGTATTCGGACAGGATATTGTCGATTATTATCGGATATGTGTAAAATAAAATAATTCGATTGATTTTAACAGGGCTATAAATAACTAAATTAGTTGACAATACCCGAGTAAATCTATATAATTTTGCTTGAACAGAAATGTTGCCGCAAGATAATAAATTCAGAAAAGAGAGGATGAAACTATATGGTCTTGAAGAGAATCAAGAGTTTTTTAGATCTGCTTCAAACCCAGGGTAATGATTTAACCTACGCAGATTTAATATCTGCCCTAAAAGAAGCATCAGATAACAGTATCTATTTGGTAGACAAAAACGGTAGAATACTTGCCCACTCTGTTGACTCTGAGTTCTCAGATTCAGGTTATGATGAAGAGTGGCTGGTAAATGAAAGAGTACCTGATGAGCTCAACAATTCGCTTTTAAGAATTGGCGCTGTTACAGAATTTGAAGGTTTTGAGGCAGCCAATATTTTAGTGGCTCCGGTTGTTGGCGGCAGCAGACGAGTAGGCTCGCTTCTGTTTGCAGGCACTGACGCAAAGTTTGACGACGATGATATGGTCATCGCCGAGTTTGCGGCAACTGCTATTGGCATGATTATTGCCAACCGGATTGATCTTCAACAGGAGGATGAGGCTCAAGAGGTTAAACTGGCCCGCTCAGCTATTAACAGCCTGTCCTATTCAGAAATACTCGCCATGCAGCATATTTTCGATGAGTTAGATGGTAATGAAGGTTTATTGGTTGCCAGCCGTATTGCTGATAACGCTGGAATTACTCGTTCAGTGATCGTTAATGCCTTACGCAAACTTGCTTCTGCTGGTGTAGTTGAATCGAGATCTTTGGGAATGAAAGGTACTTATCTTCGCATTCTCAATAAAGAAATCCGCAATGAATTTGAACGCCAACGCTATCCCTATCCGAAACAATAGCGATAATGCACATAAACAAACCTCCCCTCAGCTGTTGAGGGGAGGTTCTTGTTTCTTCGGCTTTAGTGTTCGCCCTTTAGTGATTGCCTGTCCATATTTTTGATTGATCGCATCCATCAGTTGGACGAGTTTGTTGGTTTCTACGGTGTTTTCAAAAAGTGAAAGCTGCTGATTGTGAACGAGATTATGAGCCCCGATCCCTAACAGCCGGATCGGTCCTCTTTTAACATTCTTAAACAGCTCCCATCCGGTGTTAAATATACTGTCATCATCGCAGATGGCATAGTCTAGGGTATGGGAGCGGGTAATGGTGCTGAAATCGCTGTATCGCACCTTGATAATTACAGTCCGAGCATACAGCTTTTCTTGTCTCAGTCGGAAACCAACCTTTTCCGCCATTAGAGCCATATGGCTTTTTAAAAACTCCTGATCTTCATAATCCTGATCGAAAGTTATTTCTTGACTGATCGATTTAGCCTCAGCAGAAGGTGTCACTTTGCGGCTGTCAATGCCCCGGGAGAGATTGTATAGATGAGCGCCAAAGTTGTCACCCAACTTTTCTTGAAGCCATTTCAGCGGCCTGCTTCTCAGGTCTCTTACAGTGTTAATCCCCAGATTACGCAGTACTGTTTTGCTTTTATCGCCAACACCCCACAGCTTACCTACCGGCAGATCTAATAAGAAGTGATCTATTTGGTCAGGGCGAATGATGGTCAGTCCATCCGGTTTTTGCAGATCGGATGCTATTTTAGCCAAAAACTTATTCGGTGCAATGCCGATGGAGCAGGTCAAGCCTGTTTCATTTTTGATCCTATCTTTAACGGCTTGTCCCATAGCGGCTAGATCTTGGTAAAAGTGCTCGCAGCCGGTCATATCGAGAAATGCTTCATCTATGGATAGGGGCTCCACCAGCGGTGAAAAGTCAGAAAAAATGCTGTGAATCTGTTTCGAAACTTCTTGATACCGGTGCATGCGGCCGCGGATGAAAATCCCATGGGGACAAAGCGCAATTGCTCTTCGAATGGGCATCGCGCTGTGAATACCGTATTTGCGGGCCTCATATGAACAGGTTGATACCACTCCCCGCACCGAATCCTTAGTTCCACCGATAATCAGCGGTTTATTGCGGTATTCTGGGTTGTCCAGCTGCTCCACAGCGGCAAAAAAAGCGTCCATATCCACATGAAGAATCGTGGCCATGGTAATACCCCCCTTAAGGAAAAATTCCACTCCTTGATTGAAATACCTTTTTCGGGAAACACTATCAATGCTGAAATAATGCTGTGAGGAGGCGGCTTATGGAGCGCGATAGGAAACATTTAAAATATGGCGGTGTAGCCTTTGTCAATAATGTCAGTCCGGAAGAGATCAACAAGTTTGTCCGCAGCCTTCCGGATTATGAACGTGAGTCTTTATTCGAAGTTGTCAATAAATTGCAGGATGCAGGGTTGATAACTGTTTACGATGGTGATAATATTACAATTGACAGGGATCAACAAGAGTTTCAAGTGCCAAATCATGGAGATGGTAAATAAGGAGCATACCCTTGCCGGTTGACCGGAAGGGTATTTTTCTTCAATATATAGATAGGGAAAAGATTGAGAGATTGTAGGTGAATTCAATGACAGAAGCAGTATTAGCAGCTCTGCAGCTGCCGCACCAAGCTGACTACGAAGTGATGGACAATCTGGCAGAGCTGAAAGATCTTGCGGAAGACGCAGGCGTTACTGTGATTGGTCAAATTGTGCAGAAACGGGCCGGTATAGTCCCGGGTACATACATCGGAACCGGTAAAATTGAGGAAATTAGAGAGCTTTTAAGCAGTGAAGATCAAGTTGTGATTTTTGATGATGAACTGACCCCGGCTCAGCAGGCTAATCTTGCAGATATGCTCGATGTGCCAGTGCTGGACCGCACCCAGCTGATTCTCGATATCTTTGCCCGCAGAGCCCAATCTAAAGAGGGCAAAATCCAGGTAGAATTGGCGCAGCTGCGGTATCTCCTGCCGCGGCTGAAGGGTCACGGACGGGCTTTATCGAGGTTAGGCGGAGGAATCGGAACCCGGGGTCCTGGTGAAACCAAGTTGGAGACGGATCGGCGCCGCATTCGCCAGCGGATCGCTGATCTGAATCGAGAAATTGATGCGGTCCGCAAAGTGAGACATCTCCAGCGAAGTGCGAGAAAAAAGCTGGAAGCTCCATTAGTGAGTTTGGTAGGCTATACTAACGCGGGCAAATCAACGCTGTTTACGGCCTTGACAGAAGAACCGACATTTGCAGCGGATCAGCTGTTTGCCACCCTGGATCCATTGATCCGCAAATGGCAAATTGCTGATGAAGAGTGGGTTTTCTTAAGCGATACAGTGGGATTTATCCGCAAACTTCCCCATACTTTAGTGGCTGCTTTCAGAGCAACTCTGGAAGAAGTACTCGAAGCAGACCTGCTGCTGCATGTTTTAGATGCCAGCCATCCCCTGGTAGAGCAGCAGAAAGCTGCCGTTGAAGAAGTTCTGCGAGAAATTGGTTGTGACACTCCGATTATAAACGTTTATAATAAAATAGATAAGGTAGAAGAACCTTTAATTACAAAGGCAGAGGATCTGCAGGTTTCTGCACTCACCAAGGCGAATTTAGAAAGTATTGGTACCAGAATCAGCCGCTATTTTGCTGAGCAGTATGTGCTGAGAAAGTATCTGCTTCCCTTTGATCAGCTGGCACTGTTATCTGCTGTTCATGAACAGGGTGAAGTTATCAGTGAATTTTACCAAGCAGACGGAGTGCTGCTGGAAGCTAAGCTCAAGAAGCCTCTGGCTGAGCGGCTGCGGACTTACGAAGTTTGATACTGGAGATGTGATCTGCCTTGACTAAAAAGAAGAAGCGCCAATCCTGGAACGTTCGCCTGATCGTAGTGATGCGAGCTCTAACAGTAGGTTTAGCCTATTTTCTTATTATAGATATGCCGGGATTGACCTCATCTTTTGTAGCGATTTTTGTTGGACTGCTGGCATTTGATTTGATCGTGGCTATGCCCAAGTTTTCTCTCCGTCCGAAGCACTGGCGAGAGCTGGTAACACTGCTTCTGCCGCGGATTACCGGCACCACGATAACTTTAGCAAGGGGTTTAATTATTGGTGCTGTTGTAGGTGGTCTTGCTCAATTAGGACTGCCGGTGTTTTTAGGCGGTGTGCTTACCATCGGTCTCGCCTACAACATGGCTGAGCGGGTTAAGGGCAACATTTCCACCTATGTGGGAATGCTGGCGGGATTAACTGTGTATGACCAGATTATCAGGATTCCCCAACTGTCACCAACGCTGTTAATGGATATGGGCGGAACAATTCTGCAGGTGGTTTACACTACCTTTACAGCGTTGTTTGTGGGCTGGGCCTGCGGAGTTGTAACTGGGGTTTTCACTCGTCTGATTCTGCCTAGGGGTTACAAAACGGTGCGCAGTTCGGCTTATGATCCGCCTTTAAGCATGCAGTCGATCAAAAGTGTTCTGCATGTGGATGAAACCACATCGTTGATGCGAGTCGAGGTGACGGAATTTTCACCTTTAGCCCATAAGACACTGGCAGAATCAGGTCTGAGGGAGAACTACCAGGCAACGGTTTTTGCTATTTACCGTAAAGAAAAGGATATTGTTGGACCAAAAGGTCAGGAGCAGCTGCTGCCTGGCGACACCCTGGTCCTTATAATGCCTACAGAGCAGTCGGAGGCGGTTGTCAAACTAGTGAGAGGAAGTGAACTGCAGAGTGAGCAAGTTTAGTTATGGCGGTCAAGCAGTTATTGAAGGTGTTATGATGCGGGGCAGACGCGCCTGGGCAGTAGCCGTGCGCAGAGCTAATAAAGAGATTATCATTGAGGAAGGTCCGGTTCGTTCTGTAACACAGAAGTATCCGATTCTGGGAAAACCGCTGATTCGGGGTTCGGTGGCGCTGGTAGAATCGCTGATATTCGGTATCAAATGCCTCACTTTTTCAGCTAACGCTTATGCGGAAGAAGAAGCCGGGGAAGAGCTGACAGTTAAAGAGCTGATTCTTACATTCGGGCTGGCAGTGCTGCTCACAGTAGGGTTTTTTATTATGCTGCCCGCATTCATAATCCGCTTTGTCCAAGGCGCCATCAGCAACAACATTCTGCTGAATGCAATCGAAGGACTCATTAAAATCACATTATTCATCGGGTATATAGCGGGGATTTCTTTAATGAAAGATATCCAGCGGGTATTTCAGTACCATGGGGCGGAGCACCGCACCATCAACTGCTACGAAGCGGGAGATCCATTAACTGTAGAAAATGTTCAGAAGCACTCATCAATTCACGCCCGCTGCGGCACAAATTTTCTTTTGATCACCTTGTTTATGAGCATTTTTGTGTTTTCGTTTTTCGGCAGGCCGCCGTTTTTGCAGAGGGTTTTAACGCATATTGCTATTCTGCCGATTGTTGCAGGCTTATCTTATGAAGTGATCCGCCAAGCCGGAAAGGAATGCCCGCACCCATTGTTCAAAGTGCTTGCTGCTCCGGGTATGGCGCTGCAGAGACTGACAACCAGAGATCCTGATGATGAGCAGGTAGAGGTAGCTATTGCTTCGCTGCAGGCTGTTTTGAATAAAGATCATAACTATGTGGATGATGATAAGATTAAACCTTTTCCAACTGTCAACGATGCGAGGAAGTAATAAGGGGAGATATTATGATTGACAAACTATCACAATTAGAGGATAAGTATAATGACCTTACGCGCAAACTGAGTGATCCGGAAGTAATCGCGGATCAGAGTTCATTTCAGAAGTATGCCAAAGCGCACGCAGAATTAGAAGAGATCATGACGGTCTATCGTGAGTACAAGGATGTTATAACCGGTATTGAAGAAGCCAAGGAGCTGTTAGAAGACGATTTGGAACCTGATTTCCGCGCGATGGTCCAGGAAGAGCTAAAAGAGCTTGAGCCAAAGAAAACAGCTTTGGAAGAGGAGCTTAAAGTTCTGCTTCTGCCTAAGGATCCTAATGATGAGAAAAACGTAATTGTGGAAATTCGCGCCGGTACCGGTGGAGAAGAAGCAGCACTGTTTGCCGGCGATCTGTTCCGGATGTACAGCCGCTATGCTGAAGCAAACCGCTGGACTGTTGAGCTGATGAGCAGTAACGCTACCGAGCTTGGCGGTTTCAAGGAAGTTATCTTTATGATTGAAGGTAAGGGCGCGTACAGCCGCTTAAAATATGAGAGCGGTGTGCACCGCGTGCAGCGGGTTCCCACCACGGAGTCAGGCGGCCGCATTCACACATCTGCTGCTACTGTTGCGGTTCTGCCGGAAGCGGAAGAAGTAGAGCTGCATATTGATCCAAATGATCTGCGGATCGACGTTTACCGCTCCTCCGGTCCGGGTGGACAGAGTGTCAATACTACTGATTCAGCTGTTCGGATTACACATCTGCCTACAGGTTTGGTTGTTTCATGTCAGGATGAAAAATCGCAGCATAAAAACAGGGAAAAAGCGATGAAGATTCTCCGCGCCCGCCTCTTGGATCAGCTGCAGGCGGAGCAGGAAGCTGAAATGGCTGCTCAGCGCCGCAGTCAAGTGGGAACTGGGGACCGAAGCGAGCGGATCCGCACATACAACTTCCCGCAGGGACGGATTACCGATCACCGCATTAATCTTACTTTATACCGCTTGGATGCTGTACTGGAAGGTGATCTCAATGAGATTATCGACAGTTTGATCACAGCTGATCAAGCAGAACGGCTAAAAACAATGGAGTCGTAACCGATGGTGAAATTACACACTGTGCAGGAATTAGTAAGATTGAGCACCGCTTATCTTCAGGATAAGGGATGCCAGAGCCCGCGGCTGGATGCCGAAGTGCTGATGGCCCATGTGCTGAATACAGATCGCGTTCATTTGTATATGAATTTTGATCGGCCTCTGGAAAACGATGAGGTGGATGCCTACAGGCGGCTGATAGGATTAAGGGGGCGCAGGGTTCCGGTTGCCTATTTGACCGGCCGGAAGGAGTTTTATGGCCGAGATTTTGTTGTAAATGAAGCGGTTTTAATTCCCCGTCCAGAAACCGAGATTTTAGTGGATCAAGCTTTAACGCTGCTTCAATCAAAGCCAGAACCACAGGTGCTGGATATCGGTACCGGAAGCGGAGTTATTGCCATTACCCTCGCTCTGCAGTTTAAAGATGCGCGGGTGATTGCTGTTGATATTTCCAAGGAAGCCTTGGAACTTGCGGAGCTTAATGCTGATCGACTGCATGCAGCTGATCGGCTTTCTTTTTTGCAGAGCGACATGTTCAGCCAAGTTCCAGCTCAGGCTTTTGATCTGATTTGTTCCAACCCGCCTTATATTCCTTCGGATAATCTGGAAGACTTGGAACAAGAGGTTATGCGGGAGCCAAAGCAGGCTCTGGACGGCGGCCGGGATGGATTAGACTACTATCGAATCTTGATTGAGCATGCGCCAAATTACTTAAAAGCAGGAGGTTACCTGCTGGTTGAAATCGGCTGGGACCAAGCTGGTCAGATCCTCGCGCTTGCTCAAAGACGCGGGTTCGGAGACTGCCAAGTTGTGCAGGATTATGCAGGTAAAGATCGAGTGGTGATTATGAAATGGCAGTAGAAACTCAGATTATTCAGCCGGATCAATTGGATCTGGCTGTTAGACTGCTCAAGCAGGGTGAATGCGTGGCTTTTCCGACCGAAACCGTTTATGGCTTGGGCGCTGATGCTTTAAACGCTGAGGCTGTGGCCAAGATTTTTGCTGCCAAGCAGCGTCCGGCGGATAACCCTCTGATAGTTCACATCCACAGTTTTGAGCAGGTAAGTGAACTGGTAAAAGACTATGATCGATCTGTCGAGATCTTAATGGAACAGTTTTGGCCGGGGCCTTTAAGCCTGATTCTGCCCAAACAGGATGTTATTCCGGAAATAGTTTCCGGCGGCTTGAACACGGTTGCGCTGCGGATGCCGGATCATAATTTAGCCTTAGAGCTTCTTCGGCAGGTGGACTTGCCCCTAGCTGCACCGAGCGCTAATTTGTCCGGGAGTCCCAGCCCTACACGAGCAGAACATGTGTATCAGGATTTACAAGGCAGAATCCCATTGATCCTTGATGGCGGTCCCACCGGCTGGGGTTTAGAATCTACTGTTTTAGACTGCACCAGCAGTCCGTTTCGAGTGCTGCGGCCGGGCGGTGTAACTGTGGAGCAGCTGAGACAGTTTGTTCCAATCGAGGTTGACCCCAGCGTGATCCAGAATGCTCCAGTGAGCAAACCCCGCTCTCCGGGGATGAAGTACAAGCACTACTCACCCAAAGCGGATGTGATTTTAGTAGTAGGAGGCCAGATTCCGGAAAAAATCAATAGATTGGCTTCACAGCCGGAGTACGCCGGCATGAAATTGGGGGTTTTAGCTGTCAGTGAACATCTTGATTTATATCCAAACCTGGCAGTTCTCGATATGGGACCCCAGACGCAGCCTAAAGTAGCGGCCTCTCGCCTTTATCATCTGCTGCGGACAGCTGATGAGATGCTGCTTGATGCTGTGTTTGTGGAAGGTTTTCATGAGGAAGATTTAGGTCTGGCAATAATGAACAGATTGCGCCGGGCTGCTGGTTATAAGGTAGTTCAGTCGTAAAGTCAAGGAAAGGAGTAAGTGGATGCGTAAAGTTTTAATGGTCTGCACCGGTAATACCTGCCGTTCTCCCATGGCAGCTGCTTTGTTTAAGAAAGCGGCTGCTGAGCGTCAAATCGAAGTAGAAGTGGATTCGGCCGGGCTTCAGGTTTTTGGTTCTGAATCTGCTAATCCGCAGGCGCAAACTGTAATGAGAGAATACGGAATTGATCTTTCTGAGCATCGCTCACAACAGATTGATATTAATGCGCTGGAAGAATATGATTTAGTGCTGACCATGACCTACAGCCACAAGCGTTATATCCTCAATCTCCGTCCGGATTTAGCAGATAAAGTATTTTTGATCAAAGAATTTGCTGATCAAAAAAGGCAGGAAACCAATACTAAAAAAGAGAACATCAATAGGGCAGATAGTGATGTAAGCGATCCATTCGGACAATCAGTCGCAGTATATCACCGCACTGCCACCGAGTTGCTCCAGGCAATCGAGACAATCTTGGATGCATGGCAGTAACTAAATCCAGATTGAACATAGAGAAAGGAGACGGTGTCTTGGGTAAGGTTCATGTGATCGACCACCCCCTAGTACAGCATAAGCTGACTATGATTCGGGACAAGTCTACTGGCCCGAAAGATTTTAGAGACCTGGTTAATGAAGTAGCATTATTAATGGCTTACGAAGTAACCAGAGACATGCCCCTTGAAGAGGTAGAAGTTGAGACTCCTATCTGCACAACTCAAGGTTTTACTATTGCCGGTAAAAAAATTGGGTTAATCCCGATTCTGCGCGCAGGTTTAGGAATGGTAGAGGGAATTTTACAGCTGATTCCCACAGCCAAAGTAGGTCATATCGGTTTGTACCGTGACCCTGATACACTGCAGCCGGTGGAATACTACTGCAAGCTTCCTTCTGACAGTCATGAGCGGGATTTTATTGTGATCGACCCGATGCTGGCGACAGGAGGTTCCGCTGCAGCGGCGATCAGCTATGTCAAGAATATCGGCTGTGCTTCGATCAAGTTAATGTGCCTTTTGGCTGCACCTGAAGGAATTGAGTATCTGCACAGTGTTCATCCTGATGTAGAAATCTATACAGCTGCAGTCGACGAAAAACTTGATGAAAAAGGCTATATCATCCCAGGATTAGGGGATGCCGGCGATCGATTATTCGGCACTAAATAGTAATTTTGAGCACCCTAGATTATTCTAGGGTGCTTTGCCCTAGGATTTTGCTTTTTTTTGACGAAATGTATAGATAAAGACAAGTTTGAGGAGAAATCAATGCCTGTACGTCCTTCTTGGGAACAGTATTTTATGGAAATTGCCAAATTGGTAAGCAGCCGCTCAACCTGCCTTCGGCGGCAGGTCGGCGCAGTTTTGGTCAAGGATAAACATATCATTGCAACCGGTTATAACGGGGTGCCCAGTGGTTTGGAGCACTGCAGTACCCGGGGATGCCTGCGCGAGCAGCTGAACATACCGTCGGGTGAGCGCCACGAGATGTGCCGGGGTATTCATGCTGAGCAAAATGCAATTATTCAAGCTGCACTGCATGGAGTCAGCACTGAGGGAGCGGTCCTGTACTGTACCGATCAGCCCTGTATTTTATGCAGCAAAATGATCATTAATGCTGGGATTACCGCCGTTTATTTTCAAGGCGATTACCCTGACGCACTAGCCAAATCAATGCTGAGTGAAGCCAACATCACCTTGGTGAAGTGGGACAGTTAGGAGTGGAATTCATGGTAGAACAGTTACTTATGGGTTTAGGGTTAGTGCTGCTTTTTACCCCAGCATTTATCTTTTTAGCGAATTTATTCAAAAAATTTGATCACCCAAATGAGCGCCGCATTAACTCTGTTCCGATTCCGACAGCGGGTGGATTGGCTATCTATTTGGCTTTTTTTGGTTCGGCGTTTATGTTCAACGGCAGTAATCTGCTTCCTTATTTCGTAGGAGGCACAATTATTGCAGTTACCGGTCTGATTGATGATCTTCGCGATGGAATATCGGCGGGAGCCAAGTTTGCAGGGCAGCTGGCAGCTGTGATTTCGTTTTTGGCATTAAGTTCCAGCCCCAACTATTTTATTTCTGCGCTGTGGCTGCTGAGCGTAATCAATATTACTAACTTTATTGACGGTTTAGATGGTTTAGCCGGGGGGATAACCCTAATCGGCTCAACAGCGCTCTTTATTTGGACTTATAGTTTAGGTTTTGATCATACTGCGGGATTGCTGTTAATTTTAGTGGGAGCTGTGCTTGGATTCCTCGCCTTCAACTTCCATCCGGCCAAGATTTTTCTCGGTGATACTGGAGCGTTGTTTATCGGGTTTATTTTTGCAGCCTTAGCCAATGACAGCGTTATCAGCGAAAACATGATGTTTAATCTGCCGTTGCTGGTATTAATTCTCTCGGTTCCGACTCTGGATACGTTTTGCGCGATTGTGCGCCGCGTTCAGAAAGGAGTTCCGTTTTATCAAGCTGACCGCCAGCATTTTCACCACCGCCTCCTTGATTTAGGTTTAAGTCAGCGGCAGGTAGCCTTGGCTGCCTATATGCTTACCCTGACTGCATCGACTCTGGCCCTGTTTTTAGTTAAACTGCAGAGCTGGAACCAGTTTGTAGTGCTGCCGATAGTTGCAGTAATTTACTTGTACGGAGCCGGTCGGATCGGCATGATCAAACCGCTGTCGTTAAAATCTGAGCGGAGGGTGTTGTAGTGGGCAGGATTGGAATTGTTTTTGGAACGAGGCCGGAAGCAATCAAGATGGCTCCTGTAGTTAAAGCTTTTCAGGCTACCGACTGGGATACCAAGGTGATTGTTACCGGTCAGCACCGGGAAATGCTGGATCACGTTCTCGAGCTTTTTGATATCACTCCTGATTATGATTTAAATCTGATGCGGCCCGGCCAGTCTTTGGCTGAACTGACGACTGCTGCTTTAACGGGAGTAGATCGGATCTTAAATGAATTGCCTGTAGATTATCTGCTGGTCCATGGGGATACTACTTCCGCTGTTGCTGCTGCTTTGGCGGGTTTTTACCGTCAAATTCCGGTAGGCCATGTTGAAGCAGGCTTGCGTACGGGGAATTTAGCCCATCCGTTTCCTGAAGAAGCTAATCGCAAACTGATTGATCAGGTAAGCAGTATTTTTTTTGCTCCGACGCAGATGGCGGCAGAGAATCTTTTCAGGGAAGGCGTTTCTAAGGAGAGAGTCCACATAACCGGGAATACCGTAGTAGACGCTTTAAAGATGATGGTGGAGCCAGAGTATCAGTTTGCAGTGGATGGACTGCGGCAGTTGGATTTCGATCGTCCGGTCGTGGTCGTAACAGCGCACCGGCGGGAAAACTGGGGTCGGCCTTTGGAAAAAATCTGCGCTGCGGTGGCAGAAGCTGCGGCTGAATTGGCTGTGGATTTTGTTTTTTCAATGCACAGCAATCCTCGAATTCAAGCGGTGGTCAAACAGCATTTAAATGGTTTGTCCAATGTGCATTTAATCGATAACTGCGGCTATAAGGATTTTATTAATCTCCTCAGCCGGTGCAGCTTTATAGTTACTGATTCGGGAGGTCTGCAGGAAGAGGGGGCGGCCCTGGGCAGACCGGTGATTGTTTTGAGGGAGTTCACAGAGCGGCCGGAAGCAATTGCAAGCGGATTTATCCGCTTGGTGGGAACTAATCGAGAGCGAATTGTGGAAAGCATTACCGCCTTAGCTACAGATATTGAACTGTACCGCAGTATGACTCAAGGTGAAAACCCTTATGGAGACGGACTGGCTGCGGTAAGAATCAGAGATATTATTTTGAAATTATAACCGGAATAATTTCCGGTTTTTGTATATATTGGAAAAAATGGACGCATACTACCACTAGGGTGGTGATAGTATGCGAGTAAAGAATTTTTTCAGCCGGGTCCGACAAATATTATTCGCTGTTGGCCGCTGGTTTAAAAATGCGTTTCGGTTTAGAAAGGGAAATTTGTTAGACCAAATTTTTCGCGCTGCTGTTTTCATGCTCTGTTTAGTTCTTGTTGGCGGTTGGCTGCTGACCAACTATCTGCTGCCCAAGTGGAGTCTGGAAGTATCCCAAGCCGCTCCAACGATTGGGATGGATGAGCTGGCAGCGGTAGTTAACCAGGAGCTGAGATCCTTAATGGATACAGAATACGCTTGGTTATATGATCTGCATCAAACACAGCTTACCCTTGGACCGCAGATTGAGCCCGATCCACCTCCCAAACCGGATCCTCAGGAAATGCGTCCCGACGAAGCGGTAGAGACATTGGCTGTTTCGTTCGAACAGATTTTATGGCCGTTGAAAGGCGAAATCACTGCAGCGTTCGGATGGTACCGCCACCCGGTTCACCAAGACTGGCGGTTTAATACCGGGTTGGAACTTGCTGCTGCCGGCGGCGAGCAGGTGCGCAGCGTCCTGCCGGGGCGGATAGAATCGATAGTTCCTGGGGAGGATGGCTTTGAATTAGTAGTGGCCCACGGCAGTGGCTGGCAGAGTGTATACCGAGGCATTAGATCTGTAGCAGTAAAAATCGGCGACATGGTTGAGCAGAATCAAATGCTGGCTCAAGCCGGCGATGACGGCAGGATTTTCTTTGCTCTTCTCTTTGAAGACGAGCCTATTAACCCCATGCAGTATATGTCGTTATATTGATTTACTAGCATATTCGCTCACTCCTAGCATATAAATGTAACAAAAAACGGCTAGGGGGAGCGAATATGAGAGACTATATCCGCAAGCGGGTGGTGGATGTTAGTTTATATATAATTAAGACCAATGCCACGGTCCGGCAGGCAGCCAGTGTCTTCGGCGTCAGCAAAAGCACAATTCATAAAGATGTGACTGAACGGCTTCCGAGAATAAACGAAGAGCTGGCTGCCCAGGTCAAATGCGTCCTCGAACACAACAAAGCTGAGCGGCATATTCGCGGTGGAGAAGCTACTAAGCGCAAGTATATTAAAAAACGGCGTGTTTCATGAAGATATATAAAGGATTTGCCCCGATTTTGTCGAATTTTCTTTGGAAGGAAATGGCATGCGAAAGGGGCACTTCTTTATGTTTGGAACCGATATCGGGATTGACCTAGGTACTGCTAACATTCTGGTATTTGTAAAAGGCAAAGGGATTGTACTGCAGGAACCGGCAGTAGTCGCAATGGATTTAAATACTAAGCGCATCTGTGCAATTGGCGAAGAGGCCCGGCGCATGATTGGGCGGACCCCTGGAAATATTCAGCCAATCCGGCCGCTAAGCGAAGGTGTTATCGCCAACTATGAGTTAACCGAAAGCATAATCAAGTATTTTATCAACAAAACAATCGGGCGCATTCAGCTGTTTAAGCCGAGGGTTGTTGTGTGTGTACCTTCAGGTGTCACTGAGGTAGAAAAGCGCGCAGTCTTGGAGGCGACTTTAAAGACCGCCGCTAAGGAAGTTTATCTGATTTCTGAACCGATGGCAGCAGCAATCGGATGCGGTTTGGATATATCGCAGCCCTCAGCCAATATGATCGTTGATATCGGCGGCGGAACCACCGATATTGCTGTTATATCTTTGAAAGGTGAAGTGGTCAGCCATTCGCTGCGGGTAGGCGGATCGCATTTTGAAGAAACCATTATGCGCCATGTTAAACGCACTCATAATTTAGCGATTGGAGAGCGCACTGCTGAAGAGATTAAAATCAAGATTGGATCTGCGTATCCAACCGAGGATAAATACCTGGAAGTTCGGGGAAGGGATCAGGTAACAGGACTGCCGGCAAATGTAATGCTCAGTTCCCGCGAACTGCATACATCATTAGTTGAACCGGTTACTGATATCGTTGAGGCGATTAAAGGAGTGCTGGAGGTAACTCCACCGGAATTAGCGGCAGATATTGTGGATAAAGGCATCATTCTTACCGGAGGCGGTGCACTGCTTGATGGTTTAGATTACTTAATCAATCAGGAAACACACGTTCCGGTGCATATTGCTGATGATCCGCTTACCTGTGTTGCTCGGGGATGCGGTCAAGTGCTGGAGATGCTTGATTCGCTGCGCAGTGTGCTGTATTCCTCACGCGCATATGCTTAAAGGCCTAGCGGCCTTTTTTTTATGCTCAGGCGCGATTAATTCATTAAAGTTTGTGCATCG
Organism: Bacillota bacterium; assembly: GCA_012837335.1. NCBI lineage: Bacteria > Bacillati > Bacillota > Bacillota bacterium. The sequence continues at coordinate 14,308 of DURM01000076.1, read as the reverse complement.
AACAACCGATAATAAAAACAGAGACCAAAGGAGGTGGGAAGTTGCTGCGCGGTATATACACAGCTGCGTCCGGAATGCTGGCTCAGGGAATCCGGACAGATGTGCTCGCTAACAACTTAGCAAATGTTGATACCTCGGGTTATCGCCGCCAAACTGCTCAGGTGCAGGCTTTTCCTGAACAGCTGTTGATGCGTCAGGAAAAGATGAATTTCACACCAATTGGCCGCTTAGGCACAGGAACACTTGTGGTTGAGAAGCATAACTCCTTTATGCAGGGCAGAATTCATACTACCGGGAATCCGCTGGATGTGGCTTTAGATGGTCCGGGATTTTTTGTAATTGACACGCCCGGACAGAGGAGCTATACCAGAGACGGTAGTTTCACGGTCAACATGGGTGGATGGCTTGTTACTCAGGATGGATTTAGAGTTTTAGGACAAAATGGACCGATCTATATCGGGGAAGCAAGCAGTGTTGTAATCAACTCAGAAGGAACAGTAATTGTTGATGGGGTTGAGCGGGACAAGCTTCTGATCGTAGAGTTTGCTGATCGCAGAGGGCTGGTGAATCAGGGCGGAAATCGCTATCATGCCACTCCTGCTGCAGGACAGCCATTCAGATGGCGCGCAAGTGTGGTTCAGGGTGCTCTCGAAATGGCGAATGTCAATACAGTCAAGGAAATGGTTAACTTGATTGAAGTGCAGCGCGCTTATGAAGCTAATCAGAAGGTGATTCAGGCTTTTGATGAAACGCTTGGTAAACTGATTAATGAGGTTAAAGTTTAAAATCCAATAAAAATATAAACGGGGATAAAAAGGCTGGACTGGTTTACAGAGGCCATTAAACTGTCGACCGATTGAGACAGTTTCCCCGCAGTATGGGAGGAAATGCTGTTATGATGCGTGCATTATGGACAGCCGCGTCCGGAATGAATGGCCAGCAGTACAAGATCGACATTACTGCTAATAACTTGGCTAACGTTAACACCACTGGATTTAAGAAAAGCCGGGTTGACTTTCAAGATCTGCTCTATCAAACTGTGCGGTACGCCGGCACACCGGTTACAGCTGGTGCCCAGATTCCAACCGGAATCCAGGTAGGTCACGGTGTGAGACCGGTAGCTACTCAAAGACTATTTACCCAAGGAACGTTTCAACAAACCGATAATCCGTTTGACTTAGTTATTGAGGGCGATGGATTCTTCCAGATACTTCTGCCAGATGGTTCTATCGCCTATACTCGGGACGGAGCGTTTAAACGGGACAGCGACGGACGCTTAGTCACAAGCGATGGTTTCCCACTTGAACCGGAAGTTCAGATTCCTGAAGATGCTTTAAGCGTAAATATTGGTTCTGATGGGACAGTCTCCGTGCAGCTGCCCGGTGAGGACCGCCCGGTAGAGCGGGGTAAAATTGAGCTCGCCCGCTTTGTAAATCCCGCGGGACTTAAGAGTGATGGCCGCAACCTTTATTCAGCTACCGCAGCCAGTGGGGACCCGATTGTTGGTGATCCAGGCTTAGATGGTTTTGGCAACTTAGCTCAGGGTTATCTGGAAATGAGCAATGTTCAGGTAGTTGAAGAAATGGTCAGTATGATTGTGGCGCAACGCGCTTACGAAACAAATTCCAAGGCCATTCAGGCTGCCGATGAAATGCTCCAGACAGCTAATAACCTGCGCCGCTAGGTGATGCTAATGCGCAGGAGATTTAGTGCTGTCCTAATTATCATGATTATTTTGGCCGCTGCGGTTGGACATGGAGCTGCTAAACCGGTGGTTGAGCTTCTGCCTGAGGCAGAAGTATCCGGTGCAGATATTTTCTTTGCTGATATCGCTGAGTTTGAGGATGAAGAAACTAAGGATAGTTTAGGCAAAGTCTATTTAGGAGCTGCAGCCCTTCCGGGTTCCAATCGCCGCTTGACCTTGGGTCAAATAGAAGTTCGACTGCGCCAGGCTGGGATTCATCCCCGCGATCTGGAGATAACCGGTGCGAAAGAAGTTTGGGTTACTACGGCTGCTGTGCATCCTAAGGAGAATCCATCGACCCAGGATTCTCTGTACAGTGGTAAAGAAACCAGCATCAGCTTGGGATATGGAAAAACCCATATTTACCAGGTCGTTGTTCCGGTGCGGGATATTGCCCGCCATGAGCTGATCGCCTTGGAAGATCTCCGGGTCGAAGAGCGGGAAGGAAGAACCGTTCCCAGCAATTTGGCATCAGTAGACGATTTAGTCGGCAAAAGAGCTACGCGCCTGCTGCCGGCAGGTTCGGAGCTGACCATCTATGCCGCTGAGGTACCGCCTGCTGTAGAGCGGGGCGATACAGTGACTTTGATGGTAACAGCTGGTTCAATCACTGTGACCACAATTGGCAAGGTGCAGCAGGCTGGCGCTGTAGGTGATCTTATTCCGGTGGAGAATACTAATACCCGGAAAATTGTCTATGGCGAGGTAATCAGTTCGGATTTAGTGAAAATTGAGATTGGAGGCCTGAAATAGATGAGAGTTCGGTTTAGCAGGTTCGCTCCAATTATTCTGATATTAGGGATTTTCCTGGGTTTAACTATGAGTGTTTCTGCAAGCTCTTTGTTTGCCCCCAGCGGCGGTTCGCTGTTTTCTGATTATAAGGCGCGGCAGGTTGGTGATTTAGTCACTGTGCTGATAATAGAGCAGGCCCGCGCTACTCAATCAGCGGATACATCATCCGGCAACAATAATGTTCTTGGAATCGGACCGGGTGGAGGCGTTTTGGCGGACTTAATTCCACTGCTCCGCTTCTCTCACGACAGTCAGTTTGATTCCGGAGGCACTACCTCTCGGGGCGGCAGCATAACCGCTAAACTGACCACTAAAGTTGTTGAGATTAACAGCAACGGTACCATGAAAATTGAGGGCAGACAGAAGATTACAGTCAACGGTGAAGAACAGGAAATCGTTATATCCGGTATAATTCGTTCCCGGGATATCGGTCCCGATAATACAATTTACTCATCTTTAGTTGCAGATGCAGAAATTCAATTTGTCGGTACAGGTATAGTTGGAGATAAACAAGAACCCGGTATTCTGACACGCTTTTTCGACTGGCTGTTCTAGCCTGTCAGCGAATGGAGGTTCTTTCGATGAATAAACGTATTTATATATCAGTGCTGGCTTTACTGCTGGTGCTGACCACGGCTGTCGGTTCTGTTTTTGCAGCTGATGCGCCCCTGGTTCGGGTTAAGGATATCGCTCGCGTTCAGGGTGTTCGCGATAACCAGCTGTACGGTTTGGGGTTAGTAATTGGTTTAAACGGAACAGGCGACAGCTCGAGCGCTTTGGCTAATGTGCAGATGGTAGCCAACATGCTGGAGCGGTTTGGCATCACTGTATCACCAGATGATCTGCGCCTGCGCAACGTGGCAGCAGTAATGGTTACCGCTACAATTCCGGCATCAGTGCGGGTAGGCGATGCCATTGATGTGACGGTATCCTCAATCGGAGACGCCCGCAGTCTGCAGGGCGGATTTTTGCTTCAGACTCCACTCCAGGCTGCTAATGGCGAGATTTACGCTGCCGCGCAGGGACCGCTGTCCATCGGCGGATTTGTAGTGCGGGGAGGTTCCAGCAGTGTGCAGCAGAACCACACAACTGTTGCTAGAGTTCCCAACGGAGCCATTGTAGAGCAGGAGATTCCCCACAGCCACAGCTATGGTGATGAGGTGCAGTTGGTTCTGAATGAACCTGATTTCAGCACTGCAGCTCGTTTGGTGGAGACTATCAATCAGGTATTTGCCGAGAATATCGCCAAGGCGTATGACCAATCGACAGTTGGAGTTAAGATCCCGGCTGAGTATGCCGATAATACTGTTGGAATGATTGCGCTGTTGGAAGAGCTGCCGATCCGGCCTGATACAAAAGCAAGAGTTGTAATCAATGAGCGGACTGGGACGGTAGTGATGGGCGCAGATGTGAGGATTGCCACTGTGGCAGTGTCCCACGGCAATCTCAATGTCAGGGTTGAGGCGGACCTGCAGATCAGCCAACCGCCAGGATTTGTCGGAGATACAGTAGTTGGTGTCGATTACAATATCGATGTAAATGAACCGGAAGGTGGTTTGATGCTCCTCTCCGGCGGCAGCAGTGTGGAAGATTTGGTTAATGCGCTGAATGCTATTGGCGCCAATCCGCGGGATATAATTGCCATCCTGCAGGCTATTAAAGCCGCAGGTGTGCTCTACGGAGATTTAATCATTATGTAGCGGGGGAGAGACCAGTATGAAGGTAGCTTGGGATCCCGGTAAATTGATAACAGATAAAGCTCAGCAGCTGTCAACTTCCCAGAAGGCCTTAAAACAAGCTGCGGTGGATTTTGAGTCCTTGTTTATTCAGCAGATGCTGAAAGAAATGCGCAATACTGTGCCGGAATCGGATCTGTTCGGCAATCGCAATGCTGAGAAGCTGTTTCAGTCCATGTATGATGAGCAGCTGGCAATCGAAATGGCTGGAGCCGGCGGTATCGGGTTGAGTGACATAATTTACCGGCAGATGGTAATGTATGTGCCTGACAATGATTAAAATGAAGCCTCGTTCTGTTTGAAACTGAACGAGGCTTTTTTCTAACTTTTCAACGTTTTTTCCGGATCGGTTATGTTCATCGTCGGAAGCGGTTTTCTGCTGCAGCAGGATATTTCCCTGCAATAGAGAATTGATAATGCGTTAAGCATAATTTTACTTATATTCGAAAGGGTTGGGGAAAATAGGACGCTTACGCTATATCTGGGTTATTTTAACAATTGTATTCGTTGCTGCTGGCAGCGCAGCTGCTCAAGCTGTTTTTTGCGATGTGGACGCTGATAAAGTGGTGCTGCGTGTTCATGTCCCGGAAGGCAGCGGCTACCGCGTATGGCAGAATACCAATCCTATGAAAGTAATTATTGACCTTGATCATGAGCTGCCGAATCTGCCGCATACTGTTGAGTTTAAGGATGCGGCTTTAAAAGCGGTTCGGGCCAGTAAAGGTCCTGGCACGATCGGCACCAGAGTCGTGATGGACTTTAATTACCTTATGCCTGACATCGAGTCTAATCTTGAGGGAGAATGGCTGACAGTCACTGTCAACAAGCTGTATGTGGAGAGCAGTTTAATAACTGTTGGTCATGGAGTAAGATACGGCCACATGCGCAAGGGGATTGCAGCTGGTCCATTGATTATCAATTACATCGAAGTGCGTTATATGGATCCGCTGATCGAGATCCGGTCTGTGTTATCGCAAGATCAAATCTACGGCCGCGAAAAAGTCAGTTCGATGGCCAAAAGAAGCAGAGCGATTGCAGCTGCTAACGGTCTGTACTTTGCCTCCGACGGCAGACCTTTGGGACTGCTGGCGATTGACGGCCGAGTGATCAGTGAGCCATATGCCAATAGAACCGCGATTGGTATTAAACCTGGTGAGATTGTAATCGATCAGGTAGGTATGGCTGGTAGAGTTAAGCTCAGCGATGGGCAGGAATTCGCAGTATCAGGACTTAACCGTCCCCGCCTAACCGATGAGCTGATTATTTATACCCCCGATTATGGCGAAGATTCCCGTACTAATATTTATGGGATCGATTTAGTAGTGGTTGATGGGGTTGTCACTGAAGTTTTGACTGGCAAAGCTCCGATTCCGAAAAATGGGGTCGTGGTATCCGGTCATGGAGCAGCCCGAGATTTTCTCCGGCAGGTAGAGATAGGTGATCGCCTGGAGGTTGAGCTTAAGCTGGAACCCGATTGGCTGGAGCAGGGCTTCCAGCATATTATTGCCGGTGGACCCCGTTTAGTTAAAGATGGACAAGTGTATATCACCTCTGAACAGGAGCGGTTTCAAGCTGATATAGCTGTGGGGCGTGCCCCCCGCACCGCATTAGGTGTCACCGCAGACCGCAGGCTGTTGATTGTCACTGTTAACGGCCGCCAGCCTGGTGTCAGTGTGGGAATGACACTGGAAGAACTAGCTGAACTGATGATTGAACTAGGTGCTGTTGATGCGATGAATCTTGATGGAGGCGGTTCCACAACAATGGTGATCCGCGACCGAGTGCTGAATATTCCATCCGATGGGACTGAGCGTCCTGTCAGCAATGCCATCGTGATCATCACTCCCGAAAGCAGAGAATAAGGAGTTGGCTCTCATGACACGAAAAATCTGCATACTTGTGGGGGTTTTCCTATGTTTGTTTTCCTCGTTAGTGATGGGAGCAGCCGAGGTCTATCCTTTAGAAGATGTTTATCCCGGGCTGAAAGGGATCGGTAAAACAGTAGTGCAGGGAACTGAAATTGAAGAATTTGATGTTGAAGTAATTACAGTAATTCAGCAGCCGGCTCCGGTTTCGGCGATGATCATGGTGCGGGTCAGCGGTGATGCCATTGAGAGAAGTGGCGGAATTGCCTCAGGCATGAGCGGCAGTCCAGTTTATGTAGACGGCAAGCTGTTAGGTGCAATCAGCCACGCTTATGAATATTCGGATCACCGCGTGGGATTAGTAACACCGGCCGGTCCGATGCTGGCTTTGCTCGATAACTTAACGGTTCCGGAGCTGGATGTTCCGGAGGGTTTTCAAGAGATAGCTACTCCCATCGCGGTGAGCGGTCTTGAGGGAAGGTCATTAAATAAGCTGAGACAAGTGTTTGAGCCATTTAATGTGCAGGTAATTCCCGGTGTAAGCGGCATGGTGGAGATGGATGCTCCAGCTGTTTTGGAACCCGGAGCGGCTTTTGCAGTGCAGCTGCTGAGGGGTGATTTTCAAGTAGCCGCTTTTGGCACTATTACCGAAATAGATGAGCAGAACCGCTTTGTCGGATTCGGCCATTCATTTTTGCATCAGGGAGATATAAACTTCTTTGCTGCTCCGGCTGTTATTCATTATACGATGCGGAATCTGGAAGTCCCGTATAAAATTGCGTCTGCTGGCGAGAGTGTAGGTGGGGTTTTTCAAGATCGCACAGCCGGTGTTGCGGGAATGCTGAATGTGGAACCTGACTATGTCCCGATTAATATTACTGTTAGCGATTTGGATCGGGGTAGGGCTGATGTTTACCGTGTGGAGTCAGTTGCGGATGAAATGCTGATGCCGGCAATGGCGATCAGCAGCGCCGGACAGGGCATCGATTCAACTCTGGATCGAGTTGGTTCTGGCACTGCTTATGTGCGGTTTGAGTTTTACGCTGATAATCTGCTTAATCCGGTTATTCGGGAAAATATGTTTTACAGCAGCGCTGACATTGCTGCTTGGGCATTATCAGACCTGAGCGAAGGACTGGATCTGCTGATGGGCAATAATCTGCAGCATATCGAACTAAATAGAATCAACGCTAATTTCACCATTGAAAATGCCCGCAGAACCGCCGAAATTGAGAAAGCCATTCCCCGCAAGTTTCAGGTTGAAGCGGGCGGCAGCGTGGAAATAGAGGTAAGGATTCGGCCGTACCGGAGTTCGGTGGAAACCAGGGTCCTGCGGATTGATATTCCTGAGGATACCATGCCGGGACTGCTGCCGGTAACTGTTAGAGGCGGCCTCAGCGGCTATTATCCGGTGAAGCCGACTGTTCATACCACATGGGAATCTCTCCAGGAGCAAGAAGCAGTTGAGGGATGGCGGGAGCCGACCGATGCTGAAAGCCTCGATATTCTGCTGGCAGAGTATATGAATCGGGAACGAAACAATGAGATTGTTGTTGAGTTTCTTCCCTTTATCGATGCTCCTGCCGAATACGACTTTGACTATAATGACAGCGAAATATTTCCTTTTGATGAGGAAACAATTCCCATCAGTGAAGTTGTCATGCTGGAGCAGGATTTCGGTGTTGGCCAGCAGGAAAACAGCGGCAGTGATGGTATAAGGGTGCGCCTCACTACTCAATATGTGATAGAAGGATCTGCTACCTTTGAAATTGAAGTTATATAGATAGAATAATGGGGGTCCGCCCCCATTATTTTTCAACCAAAAACAGCGTTAGGTGGATCTCAAACTATGCAGTATAAATCAAAAGTCATTCTCTTTTTTGCAGTCGCAGTAATTATTGGGCTTGTACTAGCAGTAAGTGCAGCCAAAATTGCGCCGGAATTTATTGTCAAAACACTGACCGAGACTTATCCGGGCCTGGAGATAGAAAAAGTAGAATGGCATTTTTTTACGCAGTTTAAGCTGACTAATATAAGTTATACTAGTGAGCGTTTTACTTTCAAGAGTGATGTTTCCCTGAAGCTAAATCCTGTTAAGCTGCTGCTGAATCCGCTCAGTGGTGTCAGTGAGCTAGTTTTGGAACAGCCATATCTGAAGCTGCATTCCCAGGATCGCTTAACTTGGGAAAAGGTGCAGCAGCTGATCTGGGTTGAAAACCTCCTGCCGCAGCTGCCAACTACCCGAATTGAGATTACTGCCGGGGAGATTACTTTTAACCTGCAGGGTTATGACGTTCAACTGCCTATCGAGGGCACGGTTTGGTTAGGATCTGAAACTTATCTGGACTTGGATGTTTGGGATCTTCATTTCGACCAGATCATTGTTTTTAAAGACAATCTGCCGCAATTTGGAAGCGGTTTATGGGAATTTCGCGACCTAGTTAAGGGTCAGCTGGCCTGGCATATAGACAGCGACCGCGATTTTGTGCTGGACTATTTTAAAGCAGGGAACAATGGCTATTCAGAGGCTTTTTATCTGTGGGCTGGCAGCAGCTATATTCGGGGACAGCTTCCCGATTTTGATGCTGTTATTAGTGCTCTGCGTTCGATCAACTCAGATATGACGGATATCACTGCGCAGGTTTTGGATGAAGGCAAGACACCGCGGTTAACCGGTACCGCTGATAGACTTAAACTGACATGGCTGCAGAATGGCCGCTGGCAGGAGCTCTCCGCAGCGCTGGACAAAGACGGCATTGTGTTACAGCTGCTGTTAGATCAGTTCGAACTAACACTTGATGAGCTGCCTGTCGAAAACCTCATTCTTGGTGGAGACATTCTGCTGTCCAGCAGTTGGCAGGGGTTTTTGGAGGAATTCAGCGCTGAAGGAACGCTGTTTATTCAATCAGTGGAATTTCAGGGTGTTGAGGCTGTTGGCGAGATTGAGTTCAGCGGGAACAGCGAACAGCTTGGCGGTTCAGCTCATCTTGATCTTTTAGGTGGTACAGTTGATTTTAATGGTTCTTTCGACTTTACAAAAAGAACCGCTGCCGGCAAGTTTAAGGCTGCTGATCTCAACTTAGCGGAGCTTCCTTTCGATTACCACTTAGCAGGCTTGGTAAATTTTACTGGTCAGATCAGCGGGAACGGCCGACAATTGATAGGTGAGCTGTGGGTCACTGATGCCGCTTTTGAGGAGTATTGGCTCGCAGCTGCTGCAAGCGAAATTGTGATCGGTCTAGATCAAATTCAAATCAACAACGCAGAACTCTCTGGTATCGGCAATGAGCAATTTACCGCTGGTTTAACAGGATCAATTGAGCTTCAATCAGATCGGGTTCTGATTAATAATCTAGAAGTTGAAACCGCAGGCGGAATATTGGCAGCTCGGGGCATCTTGTCTTCCGATGGACTGGATATTGATTCAGAGGCAGCGGATTTCCCCTTGGAGTTGGTTACAATCTTTGTTGATAATCCGAATCTGACAGGATTAGTGGATTACCAAATCCATCTTGCAGGTAAATTCGACCAATTAAACGGACATGGGCAGGCTCGCGTACGCGAAGTGTATTGTGACTTAGGTTACTTTCCGGCACTTTCTGCAGATTTCCGGCTTGAGCAGGGTCAGATACACCTGCAGCCCTTGTCTGTGACTAGAGCCGGAGCAGAAATAATAGTTGAAGGATCAGTCAGTGGGCTAAAGGAACCCGAATTTGATCTTCGCCTAAAGGTTCCCCGCAGCTATTTAGAGGATATTCACGGATTTATCGAGGGCAGCCTAACGATTACTGGAACACTCACGGAGCCGCAGTTTGATGGAAGACTGACCGCTGCCGAAATAGCATATCCGGTTCCTTATTTTGATGAACTGACGAACGGTGAACTGGAGCTGATCATCAATCATAACCTCGCTGCAGTTTCCGGAAGCGGCAGTTTTGGAAGAAAGGGAAAGGCTGTTCTGCAGGGAACTGTGGATATCACAGCTTATGATGTGAATATAAATATGAAGGTAATGGATATGGAAGCCTCTCATCCCCTGCTCCATGGAGTTGTTGACGGTGAACTGCATGTGAGTAATGTCGGCAGTGGGCAGCAGTTGGTTTTGCATGGTGATCTAATAATTGATCAAGCTAGAGTTTACCTCAGCGGTCTGACTCAGAGCCTAACTGGAAAGCGGGACATCCTGCCAGTGTTCGGCTTAAATATCGAGGTCAGCGGTGAAGAGGCTGCAGTAATTGGACCTGGTATCCGCATTGCCGCAGATGGTAAACTTAAAGTTACCGGTACAAGCAGCCAACCGGCAGTCCAGGCAGATATCAGGGCGTTGGGCGGAACGGCAAATCTGCTCGGAACTACTTTTGAAATAACATCGGGACGCTTGCATGCGGCCGACTGGCTGGCTGAACCGCGGTTGTATCTTGCTGGAACTGCCGCAGTTGATGGTGTGGAAATCGTTTTAGCGGTTGAAGGTGAATTCAATGAGCTGAATTGGACTCTTGATTCAAATCCGGCTTTAACTCAGCATGATATTCTCAGTCGTCTCAACTGGCTGCGCCTGCTCGATTCAATCAGCACTGAAGGATTAAGCGGAGACCAAATCTGGGAGATTGCTCAGGAACAGGTAAATAGGGTGTTTTCCGGGATGGAACAGGCGCTCCGCAGTTACCTGCACCTGGATCTGGTCCAGATTGATCCGGATATTTTCAATCGGGATCTTAATGTTGCGATCGGCAAGTATATCCGTCCAGATCTTTATCTTGGCTACCAGCGGAGCTTTTTTGCAGCTGAGGTGACCGAAAATCTGGACTTAGAGTATCAGCTTCCAGCGGAAACTTTCTCCACTGGGATGAAACTAAAAGCCGGGATTGACAATCAAGGTGACCGGCGTTTTGGGTTAGAATTGCAGAGAAGGTTTTAATACCCAGCTTTAACAGGAAATACAGCTTAGGAATGTGAAGGAAAATACCTGGGAATGTAGAATTTACGATAAGATTGAGGACACTAGGGTGTTAGTAGTTAACATGACCAGACTGAAAATGTTAGGGGGACATTGAGTAATGATTCAAAAACGCAGAAGGGCACAAATTGCACTAATACTTTCCTTAGCGGTTTTACTGACTGTAAGCGGATTGCAGACCGCTTCTGCCCAGCAGCTGCAGAACGTACCAATTATCAGAGCAATTGCAATCAGTGGAAATACAAATATCGATACTGCCGTGATCGAGCAGGCTGTTACCCGCACAAAGGTAAACGACCTTTTTGTGGATCAAAATATTTCAGATGATGTAAAAGCTATTTATAATCTCGGTTATTTTGTTGATGTAGTAGCCAAGTGGCAGCTCCTGGACGATGGGGGCATTAAGATTATTTTTGAAGTGATCGAAAACCCCAAGATTGTAGACATCATTATTGAGGGAGCTGGAACTCTCCCCGTTCAGGAATTTATCAATACTATGCAGTCAAAACAAGGTGAAATTCTTAACTTCAACCTGCTTCTCGATGATTTAAGAGAATTTCCCACATGGGCATATGAACAGCATGGTATCGCAATCAGACCAGTAAACCTGGAGATATCAGAGACAGGATCGATCTTGGTAGAAACTGCTTTAACCAGAATCGAAGAGATCGTGCTTGAAGGTAATGAAAAAACCAAGGACAATGTAATTCTGCGTGAACTCTCGTTTGCACCCGGTGATATTTTAGACTTTGTTGAAGTTTCTACCAGCCTGCAGCGGGTATTTATGCTTGGATACTTCGAGGAAATTAACTACAGCATTCAGGAAGGAAAAGATCCCGACTCGGCGGTTTTAACCGTTTTAATGAAAGAGCAGAAGACCGGCAGCGCTGACTTTGGTGCCGGATACAGCTCGAAAAACGGATTGTTTGGCTATATCGATATCTCCGATGATAACTTCCTCGGAAACGGGCAGCGTGCCAACATCTTCTTTGAGATCGGACGCGGAACTCGGTCCTACCGGTTGGGTTTTTATGAGCCGTACCTTTTGAGTGATGGTACCTCCTTTGGGATTGAGCTTTACAATGAGCATGATGACATTCAGGGCAAATACGGAGAAGATGAAGAAACTGTGACCGGAACTCAGCACGTTCTCGGCGGCAATGTTTCGCTGGGACGCCGCTTAGGAGATTATTCGAGGTTCAATCTGTCGCTGCGCGCTGACAGCTTTAAGTTCAGCGGTGACATCGATGAATATGAAAATCCTTATAAACTGCTTACCATCGGAGCAGGTATTTCCGATAACACCACTAACCATCCGTTTAAACCGTCAGAAGGTTATAAGACCAATTTCAACTTTGAAACAGGTTTTAGATTTAACGATGAAATCTCGACATACTCAAAAGTGACTGTTTTCCACAGCAGATATTACGAGTTGTTCGAGCTGTTTGATGATAATGTAGTGCTGGCGGTAAGAGGAATGGGCGGTCGAGCGTTAACTGGTAAGCTGCCTAATTCCGAGCTCTACCGAATTGGCGGATCCGAAACGCTGAGAGGCTATGATTTCGGTCAGGAAGGCCTGGTCGGTGACAAAGTACTGCTTGTCAACACTGAACTGCGGTTCCCCATCTATGATTTCATATCCGGTGTAGTCTTTGCTGACATCGGTAAAGCATGGGAACCAGACCAGAATATTGATCTTACCGAAATGCTTGACAGCAACAGCTTTGGTCTCGGTGTCCGTCTGGATACACCTTTAGGATTGCTCCGTCTTGATTATGGCTGGGGACTTAACGAAGAAGCCAAACGCGAAGGTCAGTTTTATTTCGGGCTCGGCCACACATTCTAGATTGGGATAAACAGCTGCACAGCGAAATCCAGGCAGAACCCTTGTAATAGGAACTCTGCCTGGGTTTTTTACTCCAGAAAATAGACTGATTATACAGGTAATTGTGGAAAAATGACCATTAGACGGACACGGAAAGGTGCAATGAGCTGAAGGGTATGGAAAATATGGTTGTTTAAGACCGTTTTTAGGGGGATATTGAATATGCTTTGCAGATCCATGATGGCTATAACTGAACTAACCGTTTTTGCCGGTGTTTTGCTGTCTGTGAGTGGACTGCAGATCGCATCCGCCCAGCAGCTGTACAGCGCCCCAATTATCAAAGCAGTAACAATCAGAGGCAATACCAGTATTGACACCGTCCTAATCGAACAGGCTGTTACCCGGACCAAGGTCAATGATCCTTTTGTCGATCATAATATCTCCGATGACGTTAAAGCCATCTATAATCTTGGTTACTTCGCTGATGTAATTGCTACGTGGCAGCTATTGGAAGATGGGGGTCTGGTAATTATCTTTGAAGTTGTAGAGAATCCCAAGATAGAAGACATTGTGTTTACAGGCACCGGAGAGCTTCCTGTTCAGGATTTCATCAGCGGTATGCAGTCGAAGCAAGGTGAAATACTTAACTTTAACCTGCTTCTTGATGATTTGGCAGGCTTTCAGGCATGGGCTTTCGAACAGCACGGTGTTGATCTTAGACTGGTTAATCTTAATATATCAGAAACTGGTACTATTATGATTGATGCAGCACTGACAAAGATCGCACAGATCGTGCTGCAGGGTAATGAGAAGACAAAGGATCATGTGATTCTCCGCGAGCTTACTTTTGCTCCCGGTGATATTCTTGATTTCCATGAGATTTCAACCAGCCTCCATAGACTATATATGCTCGGCTATTTTGACGACATCAGCTACGATGCTGTTCGGACCGAGGAGCTAGGGTCTGCGGTTGTGACAATATCTGTGCAGGAGCTAAAGACCGGCAGCGCCGACTTTGGTGTCGGCTACAACTCGAAAAGTGGGTTGTTTGGTTTTATCGATGTCTTTGATGATAACTTGTTCGGCAATGGTCAGCGTGCGAACGTCCTGTTTGAGATTGGAAGGGGAACACGGTCTTACCGGATTGGGTTTTATGAGCCGTATCTTTTAAGTGACGGAACTTCCTTTGGAATCGAAGTCTATAATGAACACGATGATGTGGAGAATAAATACGAGGCAGACAATGAACTTGTAACAGGAACCCAGCATGTTCTGGGCGGCAGTGTTTCGCTGGGCCGCCGCTTGGGGGAATTTTCGAGATTAAATCTTTCTCTGCGCGCTGACAGCTTTAAGTACAGCGGGGATCTTAACGAGTATGAAAAACCTTTT
>DURM01000075.1 GCA_012837335.1 Bacillota bacterium | reverse complement strand
TGCAGGAAGAGACGGTTTATTATGTCAAGAAAATTTTTATTACCAATCTGGGTAGGATAATAAAGAGATAAATTCCATCAACGGAGGCTGGCCAAATTGAATTTTTTGAAAGCAGCTGAGAGTGGAGAGAGGCGCAGAGTTTTTATTTGGGAAGTGACCGGCACTGTGTTCGTGATCGCTTCCGGATTTATACTGCATTTTCTGTACGAGTGGACTGGGCAATCCGCTCTTGCTGCCTGGTTTGCGCCAGTAAATGAGAGTGTGGGGGAGCATCTCAAACTGGGTTTTTGGGGACTGGTATTTTTCTCATTGATTGAATTCTGGTTCATAAGGCATTCAGTAAGGAACTACTTTGCTGCCAAAGCCTTAGGTATTCTGTCCCTCCAGCTGTTTGTTCTCATGGTGTTCTATACATACACCAGCTTTGTAGATGATCCCATAGCGATTGTTGACATCCTGTCATACATAGTGGGAACAATAATCTGTCAGGCTTTAGTATTCAAGATGTACTTTTCGAGAAAACTTCCCAACATCGTAACTGCTATCTCTGTAGTCTTCTTGGTGGCACATGCACTGTTCTTAATCGCATTCACTTTTTGGCCGCCAGATCATCCGCTGTTCCAAGAGTACGCGGCGCTGCCCCTTTCAGATTCTTGGCCTGGATTAGGAGGATTAAAGGTTGCTTAAATACTGGCTGAAGCGGCGCTGGCGCCACCAGGGGTATAAATTAACGAAAGTCAGCAAAATAACTATTGACAACATCGAGTTCCATGAGTAATATATTTGTAATATCAGAAAAACAGAGTGCAAATTCGATGACAGGAGCGAGTAGGTAAGCTGCAAAGGCACAGCGAGCCAGGGTGGGTGTGAGCCTGGTCCGGAGGGCTTATTGAATGGATCCTGGAGAAGCGCTGTGAAATCTTAGGGGAGTAGCAGTGGCCGGATTTCCCCCGTTACAGGGATAGGGTATGATGGTACCCGAAAAAGGGAGGCAGCTTGATTGCTGTCTAAGCTTAGGTGGCACCGCGGAAGACAACTTTCGTCCTAACTAGGATGAAAGTTTTTTGTTTTATGCAGCTGGGCTTAGGTGGTAAGGCTGGCTAATTAGAGTGGCACCGCGGATTGATGCATTCCGTCTCTAAAGGAGGCGGAATGCTTTTTTTATTATCCAAAAGAAAGGAGTTGGCGAGTTGATTTACCCAAGTTTCGATGAGTTTACCCGATTAAGCCGCACTGCGGCTATGGTTCCTGTTGCTCTGGAGATGACCGGTGATTTGGAGACGCCGATCAGCTTATTTCTCAAGCTGGGGCGGGGCAAAAACAGCTATATCCTGGAAAGTGTGGAGGGCGGTAAGCACTGGGCTCGCTACTCCTACATTGGCCGTAATCCATTTTTGATCATCACCGCCAAAGACAACGTGGTAACCATTGTCAACCGGCATACCAACACAACAACGCAGCGGCAAGGCGATACTTTAGAAATTATCCGGGAGATCATGGCGGAATATACTGCTGCTAAAATCGAGGGGTTACCAGATTTCCCCGGTGGAGCTGTGGGCTACTTCGCTTATGATGCGGCGCGAAGTTTCTACAAGGTGAGCAGCGCTGCAGCCGATCAACCCGATCCCCTGGGCATGCCCCACATTCACCTGCTTGTCACTGATGAAGTGGTGGTGTATGACCATGTGAAGCAGCGAATTATCGTGATAGTTAATGTACCGGGAGCTGCCAACCCGGAGGCGAACTACCGCAGAGCAGCAGCGCGGCTTCGGGAAGTTCAGGAAGAGATTATCAACGCAAACGTTGGATCCCAAAAGTGTGCTTTTGCAGATGACCAGTGCCTGGTGGTTGATAGTGAATCTAACTGGTCCTTCAGCACGGAAAGCAGAGAAAGCTTTATTAAAAAGGTTAGTGAGGTGAAGAAGCTGATCGAAGCGGGAGAAGTACACCAAATTGTCTTGTCTCAGCGGTTTACTCTACCAGCGGTAGTGGATCCCTTCCATGCCTACCGGGTGCTTAGATCCCTTAATCCTTCACCATATCTGTTCTACATCAACTTCGGGGAGTATCAGCTGGTGGGGGCATCGCCGGAGCTTTTGGTTAAGGTGACAGACAGCCTCGTGGAAACCTGTCCCATTGCCGGTACCCGGCCGCGGGGCAGGACAGCCGCCGAGGATCAGGAGTACGCTGAAGAACTGCTCCGGGATGAGAAAGAGGCTGCTGAGCATTTGATGCTGGTGGACTTAGGACGCGACGATATCGGTAAAGTGGCGGAGTTGGGCACGGTGGAAGTCCGGGACTTCATGCGTGTGGAAAAGTACTCCCACGTGATGCACTTGGTAACCACTGTAGCCGGCAGATTAAGGAAAGATGCCACCATGTACGATGCTCTTAAGGCCTGCCTGCCCGCGGGAACAGTTTCGGGAGCACCTAAGGCGCGAGCCATGGAAATCATTGCTGAGCTGGAAAAGGAAAAACGGGGCGTTTATGCTGGCGCTGTTGGCTGCCTTGGTTTTAACGGCAATCTCGATCTGTGTATTGCTATCCGCACCATTGTGTTCAAAGATAAACTGGCCTTCGCGCAGGCGGGAGCAGGTATCGTCATGGACTCCGATCCAGAAAAGGAGTACGAGGAAACACTCCGCAAAGCCAAAGCTCTGCTGGAGTCCATCCAACCAGTGGAGGTGAATCCAGCATGATTGCCATCGTTGACAATCACTGCTTTATCAACCAGAAATTGATTGGAGGTGAATCCTTTGCTGCCTGAAATCCTCAACAAGCTTGCCAACAAAGAGAATCTGAGTGAAGACGAGATGGCTGTCATGATGACCAAGATCATGGATGGCGAACTGACGCCAGCTCAAGTGGGAGCCCTGCTCATGGGACTGCGTGTGAAAGGAGAAACCAGCGCTGAGATCGCCGGTGGAGCAAGAGTGATGCGGGATAAAGCTGTGGCAGTTAATACGCAGGATCTCTATGCGATCGACACCTGCGGCACTGGAGGTGATGGAGCCCACACTTTCAATATCTCCACAGCGGTAGCTTTGGTAGCGGCAGCAGCAGGGGTTCCTGTTTATAAGCACGGCAATAGGGGAGTTTCCAGCAAGTGCGGCAGTGCCGATGTCTTGGAACAGCTGGGTGTGGCCATTGATCTTGGCCCCCATGAAGTGGAGGAGTGCGTGCGTGAGGTGAAGATCGGGTTTATGTTTGCGCCCAGGTTTCACCTGGCCATGGGCAATGTGGTTCAGCCGCGGCGGGAGCTGGGGGTGCGGACCATCTTCAATGTGTTGGGCCCACTCACCAATCCAGCGCAGGTAAAAGGTCAGGTGCTGGGAGTTTATGCGGCGGAATTTACCGAAACAATGGCTCAGGCCTTACAGGCCCTCGGCTGCGAGCGGACCTTGGTGGTTCACGGGTTGGACGGCTTAGATGAGATTACCACCACCAGCCCGACCAAAGTTACAGAATTGAAGGATGGAACAGTAGAGACGTACTTGATCGAGCCGCCTCAACTTGGGATCAGCTATGCCCACAAGGATGAGCTTAAAGGGGGCAGTGCTGAAATCAATGCCCAGATTATCCTCAACCTTCTCCGAGGAGCAGAGGGGCCAAAGCGGGATATTGTCCTTCTCAATGCAGCAGCCGCCCTCTATGTTGGCAAAAAGGCAGCAAACTTGCGGGAAGGTGTTGAATTGGCGGCAGAAATCATTGACAGTGGGGAGGCGTATCAAACGCTGGTGAATTGGATCGAAATCTCCCGGGAGTTGAGGGTGTCATGATGCTGGAGCGGATTATAGCTGATCGAAAAAGAACTGTTGGTGCGTTAAAGAAAAGCTGGCCTTTGGATCTGGCTGCAGTGGATCGAACCAGGTTGAACCCATGCCGGGATTTGAAAGCGGCCATAAGTTCTGCTCCAGGATTAGGGATAATTGCCGAAGTGAAGCAGGCTTCGCCGTCTAAGGGGATCATCTGCCAGGATTTTGATCCTAGTGCCATTGCCAAGGAGTATGCCGCCAATAAGGCTGCGGGAATTTCGGTTTTAACTGAACCCAAGTATTTCTTAGGGAAGGATGAGTACCTGCCCGAGATTGGGGCAGTAGTCTCCCTTCCCATTCTGCGCAAAGATTTCATTATCGATCCCTACCAGATTCTGGAAGCTAAGCTGCTGGGAGCCGACTGCATTCTCCTGATCGCAGCGGTGCTAAGCCTTGGAGAGTTGGTGGATTTTATCAAGCTTGCCAAAGAGCTTAAGCTCCAGTGTCTGGTGGAGGTCCACAATCAAACGGAACTGGATATGGCTTTGGAAGCTGGGGCAGATTTTGTGGGCATTAACAACCGCAATCTCCATACTTTCGAGACCAATCTGGAGGTAAC
Source organism: Bacillota bacterium (assembly GCA_012837335.1). Classification (NCBI taxonomy): domain Bacteria; kingdom Bacillati; phylum Bacillota; species Bacillota bacterium. The sequence goes on along the minus strand of DURM01000075.1, from coordinate 11,543 downwards.
TCTGGAACTTGCCTCTTTTATCCCCAAGGACATAGTGGTGATCAGTGAAAGTGGGGTCCACACCCGCTCCGATATGGAGCTGCTGGAGGCTGCGGGAGTCGATGGGGTGCTGATTGGTGAAAGCCTGATGCGGGCAGCAGATATTTCCCAAAAGTTTAGGGAACTTAGAGGTGAGCTGGATGAGTACGAGCAGGGTTAAAGTCAAGATCTGCGGATTATCCCGCAAGCAGGACGTGGATTTTGTCAACCAACTCCTCCCTGATTACGCCGGCTTTGTCTTTGCGGAAAGCAGGCGCCGGGTAAGTGTGGCTGAAGCGGAACGGATGGCTCAGGACCTGGCGCCGGCCATGAAAAAGGTGGGGGTGTTTGTAAATGCGCCGCCGAGTTTTGTTCAAGATGCTGCGGTTCGGTGCAATCTGGATATTCTCCAGTTTCACGGCCGTGAAACAAGCGCTTACTGGCAGAGCTTTAGTAAGCCGATTTGGAAGGCACTTCGGATCAGAGATCAGAGCGCTCTGATTCAGGCCGCTGATTTTAATGGCATTGAGGCGCTGCTCCTTGACTCAGAAAGGGGTGGGTCAGGAAGAACCTTCGATTGGCGGCTGGTGAAGGGGCTGGAGCTGCCTTATCCTCTGATTCTGGCAGGAGGGCTCAACCCAGATAACGTGCTTCAGGCAATTGCCGCCGTCAGGCCCTTTGCCGTGGATGTGAGCAGTGGCGTTGAGACCGATGGCATTAAGGATTTTCACAAAATTCAACTGTTTATCGAGAAAGTGAGGGGATCATATGAGTACAGCATTTAAAGTGGGCCGGTACGGTATGTTTGGCGGGCAGTATGTTCCCGAAACTCTCATGCATGCCCTGATTGAACTGGAGCGGGAGTATGAGCGCTGCCTTGAAGACGGCGAATTTTGGTCTGAGTATCACTACTATCTTCAAGAGTACTCTGGAAGACCAACTCCCCTGTATTTTGCCGCCAATCTCACAAAAGCTCTCGGTGGGGGCAAAATCTATCTGAAGCGGGAGGATCTGAACCACACCGGTGCCCACAAGATCAACAATGTGATTGGTCAGGTGCTGCTGGCTAAAAGAATGGGGAAAACACGGATCATTGCTGAAACCGGAGCCGGTCAGCATGGAGTGGCCACCGCCACCGTATGCGCCATGATGAATCTGGTCTGTGAAGTCTATATGGGAGCGGAAGATGTTAAGCGCCAGGAATTAAATGTGTTTCGAATGGAGCTGTTGGGAGCCAAGGTAAATGCGGTGGAGTCCGGCACCAAAACCCTGAAGGATGCCACCAATGAGGCGATTCGGGACTGGGTTGCCAATGTAGATAATACCTTCTACGTAATCGGATCGGTAGTTGGACCCCATCCTTATCCCGCCATGGTCCGGGATTTTCAGCGGATTATCGGGGATGAAGTGCGGAGGCAGATGCTGGCTGGGGAAGGGCGCCTTCCGGATCATCTGGTGGCCTGCGTTGGCGGGGGCAGCAATGCCATGGGCTTGTTCTATCCGTTTGTCAATGATCCTGAGGTGCAGCTGTATGGTGTGGAAGCCGCGGGGCTGGGTTTGGATACCTACAAGCATGCCGCCTCGATCAGCCGGGGCACTCCAGGGGTCATCCACGGCATGATGACCTATCTGCTGCAGGATGAAGAAGGCCAGATCCTGCCGGTCCATTCAATATCAGCCGGGCTGGACTACCCGGGTGTGGGTCCAGAGCATGCTTACCTGCATCACATAGGCAGATCCCAGTATGCAGCTGTAACCGATCGGGAAGCGCTGGATGCGTTTCAGCTCTTGGCGGAAACAGAGGGGATTATCCCCGCTTTGGAAAGTGCCCATGCGGTGGCCTTTGTCCAGAAGCTGGCGCCAAAAACAAACAAGGATGAGCTGATTGTGGTAAACCTTTCGGGACGTGGTGATAAGGATGTCTATACTGCAGCGGCAGCTCTAAAGAAGGAGGGCCTGGTATGAAGATTGGGCAGGTGTTTGATAGGCTAAAAGAGCAGGGAAAGAAGGCTGTGATCCCATACATCACTGCCGGTGATCCTAACCTTGCAGCAACGGCTGAGTTTGTATCTGCCTTGGATCGGGCTGGGGTGGATATTATTGAATTAGGCGTGCCTTACTCTGATCCCTTGGCCGATGGTCCGGTGATTCAGCGGGCAACCGGGCGGGCTCTGGCAGCAGGAACCACTATGACCAAAATCTTTGACCTAGTCCAGTCCTTTCAGGGAAAGATTAGGACGCCCATTGTGCTGCTGGTCTATTTCAACCCGGTTTATAAATATGGGATGGAGGCATTTGCGGCGAAATGCGCTGAGGTTGGAGTGGCGGGACTCATCATTCCCGATCTTCCTCTGGAAGAGCGGGCGGAGTTCAGGCAGATATTGAGAGCTGGAGACTATCCGGTAGATCTGATTCCCCTGGTGGCGCCTACATCCCGGGAGCGGATTGGCAAGGTTGTGGCGGGAGCAGGGGGCTTTGTTTATGCTATTTCATCGAGAGGTGTCACCGGGGTGCGCAGCCGTTTTTCTAAGGATTTATCAAGCTTTATTGGTCAGATTAGAGCGGCAACTAAGCTGCCTGTCTGCCTTGGCTTTGGCATCGGAAACGCAGCGATGGCTGCTGGGATCAAAGATCTGGTGGATGGAGTGATCTTCGGCAGTGTCTTAGTGGAGATGATCGAAAAGGCTGGAACCACGGCAGAGGCTGCCGCGCAGCTTGCCGATTTTGCCGCCAATTTACGAGCCGCCCTTGACTAAAAAGAGAGGGGTTTCCGCTTGAGTCGAGAAGTAGTTACAGCTATGAAAATGGATTGTAGCAATCATTGAAACATGGAATAGATTCGGAGGTAAATTAATGCCTTACAATGAGCTGAAGCAGATCCTCAAAGCTGAATTTGCAGATTTGTATCTTGATGAAGATAAATGGCCTAAAGCATATTGCGGGTCCGGGAAGATAAGAGCGATTGTGTTAGGCGCGGATCCCAGCAATCGATCTGATCAAAGATTTGCATATGCATTTGGTTTGGAAGACCATAATTCTCAGTACTTTAGCCTGATCAAAGCCAATTTAGATGTAATTGGACTTGAATTAGATGAAATATTTGTGCAAAATGTCTGCCGCAACTATTTCGTCCGTGAAACTAGTAAACTTCCCCCAAGGACTTGGCTGCGAGCCGCTTCCCACTGGATACCTTACCTAAAAGAGGAGTTAGATTCGCATCCTCAGCTTTCAGTAGATACGCCAGTTTTGGTAACAGCTGAGATTATTCTGAAGGCGTTAGCACCTGATGTCCACACTTGGCGCACACGCAACGTGGATTATTACCGCAACTGCACCTTTATTGAACCAAACCAGAATCTGCTTGAAAGGAAGTTAATTCCCTTGTATCGTCATCAGGATTATGCGTTAGGGAACTGGGGAGATTATGCAGAAGCGGTAGTAAAAGCATTAAGAAGGAGTTAGTTTTGGTAAAACCCCGGCGCAATCAATCTGTCGGGGTTTAATAATTCAAAATTCAGTGGCTAACAGGATAAATGCGGCTTGTGTCGAAGATTGAATTATGCCAAAAAGTGGCTTTTTATTGGAGGCTGAAGGATGGATGACTCAAAGGAAACTCGGTATCTTACTGTAGTTTTCTGTCTGCGGTTATTGTGGGACAGCATATACGAGTCTTGGACAAAAGCGGCAGCTGATCAGGGATTAACAGTTACAGAAGAAATGGTGCTGTGGGCTGTATGGCTGTCTGATTCCAGCACAGTTTCTGATGTTGCCTCCCGGCTGCAGCGAGATAAAGGCACGATCTCCAAGTGCATCTATTCCCTTGAAGAAAACGGCTTAATTATTCGGAAGGCAGGAAGTGATCGCCGGTCTTTCACTTTCGAACTAAGTGAAGAAGGGCATAAAATCCGGAAGAGTTTGGGCGGGGCTCACCGTCTCCACTCTGTTTTTCTAACGGCTTTTCGAAGTTTACCTGATGGTGAACAGAAAACACTGTTTGATCTGCTGCTGAAGTTAGTTTCAAAACTCGAAGGTGAGGATTATGTATCCAAGATGACGAAATCCTTGACGCTGATTGATGAGGTGTTGAAACAGTAGACAGCTTTTGCAGTCTGAAGGGAGGGATAAGGGTGGTCTATCCGGCAGATTTATTTGAATTATCATTTGCGTCGTACTTGGTTAAAAATGAAGTAGATCACTGCCTGGCTAAGCAGGCTGTACGCCTAGGTGTATCACTGATGGAACTTAAAGCTTTGTGGATTGCAGTTAAATTTGGTGAAATTACTCTGATTGAGCTTGCTAGACTTACTGCCCGTCCCAAGGATGAGTATGTTCAGGTCATGGAGTCATTGGAAGCCGATGGCTTAATTGCAAGAGATACTGGGGATGACACCAAGAAATGTGTTTATTCACCAACTGAACAGGGAAGAAAGACGATTGAGCTGTTGGCTGATTGTCCGCATACGCACTGTAGAGTCAAAAGCATTGATTCTCAGGTTATCAAGGGTTTTGTTGAGCTGGCTCACAGATTGGTAGCTGCATTTCGCGGCACAGACGTTTCTGAAAAACCTTAAGCTTTAACAAAATGGGTAGATGTTGCATAGGCAATAGTTGCCTATGCAACAATTTAGGTGCGAAATCAACTTAGGGGGCAGTTGAGAAAATGAGCATAAAGACGCGTCTCTGCTTAATTGTGGTAATCATGATTCTGGTTGTTTTATTAGGTCAATCCTTGGTAGTGTATTTTCAGTCAAAGACCAACATTGAGGACCTGGTTTCAAGTGCAGCTACTAACGAAGCCAGGCAGTATGCCCAGATTATTGACACGTGGATTCGCGGTAAAGGTGATAAGCTGTCGGTGCTGGTTTTAAATGATGTGATAAGAAATATGAACTGGCAGGACCAGCTGCCGCTGCTTAATGAGATTATCGCTGAAGAGGATGACATTGAAGCGATTTTCATCTCCGATTTAAACGGTCAGGCTCGCTCATCAACTGGTGAAGTGGTATCCATCCGCGACCGGAACTATTTCCAAGAAGCGGTTAAAACCGGAAGAATTACCTACTCTCAACCGATGATGAGCCGCTTCTCAGGTGCAAACACCGTGGTAGTTGCTCAGCCCATTGAGAGAAGTGGTGAAATTGTTGGTGTGCTGGGCGTTACGCTCTTGCTCGATCATCTGCAGACACTCGTGCAGGAGATGAAGATCAGCGGCTACGGCTATGGCTGGATCATTGATGCGGAAGGAAACACTGTTGCTCACCCTGATGAGCGGTACTTGGGAAACCAGGATGTTTTTATCGGTCATGATGAGCTTAGCAGCTTGGCAGAGGAGATGAAGAAAGGGAACTCAGGTTTAGGATTCTACCATTTTAATGGTGTGAGCAAAGGGTTGGCTTATGCACCGATCCCTGTTGTTGGCTGGTCAATCGCTATGACCGCTGATACCGCTGACATTATTGCACCGGCAACTAAGCTTAGGAATGAGAGCATTATCATTACCGGCATTGCTGTGCTAATTGGAGTTGTAATCTCATTCATGGTCGCTCAGTACATAGTTAATCCACTCATTAAGTTTAAGGACCAGGTCCAGCAGATTGCCGCTGGTGATCTTACTATCGAGATCGATACAACCGGAAATGATGAGATTGGGCAGCTTGGGGATGCCCTTCGCACCATGACGAGAAATCTTCGGGAGCTGATTGGCGCTGTCAATGACGCGGTTGGACACATCAACACCTCTGCCTCTCAGTTGAACGCTAACTGTGAGGAATCAGCGGCCAGCGCTGAGCAGACATCTGCAACGTTAAATGAAGTAGCTGCAGCCGTTCAAAAGGTCGTCTCTGATATTGAACTTATTTCGCAAAGCTCAGATGATACAGCAAGACAGACCGCAGAAGGGAGCAGAGGCGCGGCTCTGGTCACCGAGCAGATGAGCAACATTGCCGAGTCATCTAAGCGTGTAGGCGAATCCCTGAAAGCGCTCCACGATCAAGCGCAGGAAATCAATCGCGTATTAGCACTGATCAACAGCTTTGCTGATCAGACTAATCTGTTAGCCCTAAATGCGACTATCGAAGCGGCTCGAGCCGGTGAAGCAGGCTTAGGTTTTGCCGTTGTGGCAGATGAAGTGCGGAAACTAGCTGAGCAGTCGGCTAAAGCCACCAGTGACATCCAGAAACTCCTTGTTTCCATTCAAAATGTTTCTCAGGATGCGGTCAGTCTGATGCAAGTCAGCGAGGGTGCTGTTGCGGAAGGTTCTGAGGTAATCCAAACAGTAGGCAGCCGTTTCTTCGAAATTGATGAAGTGATTCAAAAGCTAAACCAGCAGTTTGAGCAGATCTTAAGTGCTGCACAGCAGATGGCTTCCAGTATTGAGGAAATAACTGCGGCATCACAGGAGCAGACGGCAATGTCCGAAGAAGTGGCTTCGGCTACCGATCAGCTGAGTCAGTTATCTCAAAATCTCAATGATTTAGTGCGGCAGTTTAAGGTTTAGAACACGAAATACTGAAAGATGCTTTCCTAACGGAGGCATCTTTTAATTATATATGGTTCATTGTCAGAATATTTAGGTCAATCGCAGAAAAATGCAGGAATTTTTTGGACTTTATCTAATTATTAACTCTGAATGCTAAATCATTAAATCTTGAATAGGGGTGAAGCTGTGGGGATAAATTTGCCCTCCTGGGAAGAGCTGAGTAGAGATGAGCAGGTGCCAATTGTAAACTTGCCCACTTCCGGTCGCTATGTTATAAGTGGTGGTCCTGGGACTGGTAAAACGGTATTAGCGCTATATCGTGCTTCGAGGTGGAGAAAGGAGAACCCAGAAGGCAAGATCACTTTTTTAGTCTACAACAGAACTCTGCACCAGTATATGCAGGATGCTGCAGAGGAGATGAATCTGCCGGATAAGTCAGTGAATACATGGCATTCTTGGTTTTATTCGTACTACTACGAAAAAACAGGTGAGTCTGTACCCGAGGTTCGACCTTATCGCCCGGATTGGAATAAGGTAAGTGCAAAGCTGACTCCCAAACCAGAACTAGATTTTCTTATTCTTGATGAGATTCAAGATTTCCCGGTAGAGCTGCTGCGGATCCTTAACAAAACAGCTAAAGCGATGACCGTATTTGGTGATCCTCAGCAGGAGATATCGAATCATGGTTCTACAGAGGATGACTGGATTGACGCTATGGATGCCCTGGGCAGAGTTTATTATTTAACGAGAAATTACCGCAGTACTGAGCAGATTTCAAAGGTAGCGGAGCTCTTTTTTTATGGAACTAAGAAACAGTTTCCAAAACCTACAAAGAAAGCTGGTCCCAAACCACGGTTGATTAAATGCCAAGATCGCGATGATGTGCTGGATACGATTGCTAATTTTGCAGAGAACAACCGTGGACTGCATGTCGGCGTGCTGCTGCCTCCTAAAAATATTAAAGAGAAGCTGTCAATGTACAAACAGGGATTGCAGCGGAAAACCGATGTTCCAATTCAGATTTATACCCGTGACGAACAAGTTGATTACAGTTTGAGTTTTAAGCAAACTGGCATTAAGATTATGTCATACCTAACAGCTAAGGGGCTGGAGTTCGATGCGGTTTTTCTTCCTGAGGTAGATGCTTTTTCAGAGCATGCTCAAGATCGAGAAAAACGCCGCATTTATGTGGCTATTACCAGAGCAAAAACGAATCTTACTTTTTTATATACTCGAGAAACAGACTCCTTTGTACTTACAACACTCAAGCAGAATTCGGAGATATTTGATGTCATCGACAACACAGTAGTTGAGTTTAACGAGCTGCCATTTTAGTTATGGGAAGCATTTAGATACAGTGGAGGTAACACCAATGATTCAACTTAAATTGCTTCCGAAAGAAAGCGGACCGAAGTATTACTACCTGTTTACCAACAACATAACAATTCGCTCCTACTTATCTCTTGATGCTTTGGTATGCGATGGAGCAATTGGAACTGATAACATTGAAATTAGTCAAAGCTCTTATCATCCGGCTGGGTTTTTTATTGGTCTTGATCCATTGGCCGATCAGGGGTTGATCTTAAACTCATCAAATGAAACTCTCTATCCTATCTGCGTTGAACTAGAGTTCTCAGAAGAGACACAGACTGCATGTCCGGCGCTGCTGATAAAGTTTGATGATCAGATTGAGGAGGGCAGCCTAGCGGATTTCGATCCCAATGTTCATAAACAAGCGTGGGTGTTCGGATATATTCCTTTTAGTTTTGTACGGGGGATTCATTTCCGCAGCGAAGAAGAATGCCGTCGTCTTGACTTTGAGATGAGGAACATCTGCTATCCCTATGACCTGTTTTTTGTCAGCCCAGAGCTTTTTGATGGAACGATCAGACTCGAATTGCAGGCTCTGGCGGAAAAGATAGACGCCAAGTTATCGGAAAAGGGAATAAAAACCTCTGATCTATTTGCAGATATAGAAAAGCGTAACCGTATCAAAGCGATTGTCTTAGCTGTTCTGGCGAAAAGCCGAGGGTATGTTTCCCGCTACTCACTTAACCTTGATCCTGGAGTATTTAAACTTGTTAGGACAGCAAGTGATTTTAACATCGATGGATTTAAAGAATTTCTCGAAGGTACCTATGGTAAATTCGGATCCCAGCGAATTTTGGAGTATCTGAATCAAGAAAACAAGGCCAGTCTTCTGCATCAACTGGATGCAGTGTTGTCCTGCGTAGACAAGCCATACATCCAAGCATGCAGTAAACTGAAGGAGCTTGTTATACCTGAGGTTTATCAGGAAGCATGCCTGTTTCTTTTGGCGCTTCAGATGCTGATTAGGACAAAACGGATGGTGTACTTTGATGCTCATGCTTTTCTGACCAATTTAGCAGCAAAAAGCAGAGAGTTCGATCAAGGCGACTATTATTTTCGACGAATAGAATTTATAAAGAATGCTATTCTCACTGATAAAAAACGAATCAGCGATGTATTAACTGCCAAAGCAGATGGCAGTCAGCAGACATCTGCGATGCTGCGGGCATTAATGCTGTTTGTTAAAACTCCTCACTTCAGTGATTATAGCGCATTAGAAAAGAATCTCGAATCATTTGATTTGGCACCTGATGAACACAGCTTAGTTTGGATTCTATACAGCGCTTTAAATGGAGTGGGTGTATTCAGTAGAGAAATTAAAAGCAATCCTCTGTTAAACAGATACTGTGATCAAATTGCTCTCTATTTCACCAGACATTCTGAGTTGATCAATCAAGCCGCGAGTTCCGATGCTTTTTTAGGTTACCGTTCTTACAAGGAAAATATTGCTGAAGTAAGTTGTTATCCATTGGCGATTACGGAGTCTGAAGCAGAAGATGCGGAGGTATCACGGAATCTACAGTATAAACTGCTTAAGTTTATTAACAAAAACATGTATAAAAATAGAAAACTGTTGGCAGAAGCAATTGACCGGATAATTGATATTAACAATGAGCTGTACAAGCCTTATTGGCTTTATAAGCATTTTATTCCGCATGATTATTTAATTGAGATCAAAGACAATTATTTGCTGACTAAAACTCCGGAATTGGCAGTTGAGCTGGCGCTTGATTGTAATGAGTTCTATGATGATGTGCTGACTAATGATGATCGATTTTATTCTTTCTATAAACTTAGTCCTAAAGCTTGGCACAAGTTAGAGGAGGAGCTTTTTCGTGACTAAAGCATAGGAGGCTGGAATTATGAATTTGGCAGCTGTGTGCCGTGAAAGCATAAACCAAGAACTGGATCAGAACCTTAAGCAGCAGCTTAAACAATTTATTTTAGATAATACGTTAGTCAGGACATGGGAGGAAGCATACTGGTCAGCAAAATGCATAAGTGAACATTTTAATCAGGATTTTGAGCATGATCAGCTGATTATGCAGCGGTTGGATACTGCAGCAGATCTAGGATTAACTTATGAAAAAGATGCAAACTTATTTTTTGATGCCAGTCTGATGCGAGCTCAGCTGAAATTTAAGTACAAACATTACCAAGATGCCTCTAATGATTTACTCCATTTAAGAGAGCTTGAGTTTGAGGGGCAGCTGCCAAACTGGGTATTTCAGTATTCTGCGGTAACACTCTATAAGCTAAATATGGGAGTTTTACTAAGAAGACCTGAACTGTTTTTTGAGTATGTGGATAAAATCAATCCGGATCAAACTCAGGTGGAATATGAGCATCAGCTGTCTGTAATTCGGGACTTTCTGGTAAATGTTCGGGATTATCTGGAGGAGAACCGAGCTCCCCAGGATGAAACTTTCAATGTAATCAATCGTCTCGAACCGTTTATCGAGGACTATATAGATGATTTAGGCAGTGAGTGGTACGATTTAGCAAGCTGCTGTATGGATGAGTTTACCCGGTCTAATCTGTCACCGCTGGTTAAACAGCTTGCCCAGATATCGGAGTTTGTTTCCAGACAGCAGATAAGGATTAGCGAGCTAGAATCTGAAGTTGAAAGGTTGAAAAATCAGCTTACAAATAAGGATGATGCTGTGGCTGAGTCTCATGTAAATGTTCAGCCTGTTCCAACTAAAAGCCGCAAACATAAGATTTTAGTATTTGGTGCCAGTCAAGTTCCAAACAACAAACTGCTGGGTATTGCGAAAAAGTTAGGTCTGGAAAAAGACCAGCTTGTGTTAATGACTGATTATGAGCAAAATAAGCGGTTTAACTTCAAAGAAATACAGTACCGGTCCCCATACAGCGGAATTCTGCTTGGACCGGTTGCTCATAAAGTAGTGGCGTTGGGGGATCACAGCAGCCTATTGACAATGCTGCAGCAAGAACAGGGGTATCCCCATGTGGAGGCAATCCGTACTCATACAGGCGAGTTGAAGATTACCAAGACGTCCTTTAGGGATGCCTTGCAGCGACTTTTACTCCATTTGGATTCTTTGGATGTTGATAAGACGGCGTAGATATTTGCTGGCGTTAAGGCAAGCTCAGCATGATTATTGCACTGTGTGCCTGGTATGTTTACCGAGCCGATGAATGGAGCCAGCGGCGTGTGGATGTTATCCCAGCGGAGATATCTTTCTCAGCTGGGTCTCTTTTTACTGCAGGAAAATTCCGGATATATTCTTAAAGGTATTTTCTAAAATTGAAGAGAAATAAAAACTAAGGCTGGGATAAATGGAGTGATTAAGTGTGGACAACGTAATCACAAACTTTAATAACCATTTAATAGACAAACTGCGGGCATCTATAGCTCAGGCTGACCAGATCAAAAAGGTGGTCTCTTTTGTGATGGAATCAGGAGTGCGCCTGCTGCTGCCCGAACTCCAAAAAGCGATTGAAAATAATGTGTCGGTGCAGATTCTTACCAGCTGCTATTTAAACATTACTGAACCATCTGCTTTGTATCTTTTGAAAGATCAGCTGTAGATTGTCACATTAAACGAGCATGTGATTTTCACTTTGTTTGGGCCTGAAATCCCTCTCAAATCGAGAATTTATCTCGGATTGTCTAATCCGAAAGAAAAATTATCAGATTTGAAGGGCCTGC
>DURM01000074.1 GCA_012837335.1 Bacillota bacterium | reverse complement strand
TCAAGGATTGGCTGTAAGTATCCAACAGGCAAAAGTTGTGCCTCATCTAAAACTACTACTGAATTCACTATGTTATGTAACTTGCGACACCGGCTAGATTTATTAGCAAACAGGGATTCAAAAAACTGTACAGAAGTAGTTACAATTATAGGGGCATCCCAGTTTTCTGCGGCTAACCGCGATTTATATGTCGACGAGCCTTCATCAATGCTCGAATGATGCTCGATGACTTGGTCATCGCCTAAAGCTTTCCGAAATTGATCTGCATTTTGTTCTATAATGCTTGTATATGGAATTACATAAATAACCCGAGAGAGATTGTGTTTTTTAGCATGTTCTAAAGCAAATGCTAAGCTTGATAGAGTTTTTCCACCACCGGTAGGAACTGAAAGCGAAAACACACCCTGCGGTTGTCTACCCATCTGGACACATTTCTCGCGTATTTCACGCCTAATTCTGTTTAAAGGTGAGTTGTCCGCTTTTTGAACCAATAGATCATTATAATGATTGAGCCGATTTAACAGCTCGGATATTGAACAAAATCCACTTCTTTCTATGGATCGCTCCGGCTCCATATAAGCCTCGGTATCCAAAAAATCTGCATCCACAAGGCAAGAGTATAACATCCGAATCCATAACGACATTTCTAAGCTATCCATCGAAAACATCCAAGGTGGAACAAGTTTATTTATACTTCTTGCTTTATTCCAAACGAACTGGTGGACTTCTTCAAGATCTTTTACTTGTGACATCTGAAACTCTAATGAAGCTTGTCCAGCACCTTCAGAGCTAGACCAATCCTGTAATCCAACATGATGACCAGCCACACAGTAGGAGATAATTCTGCCAATTCCTTTTCCGTGAACGATTTCTACAAGCTTTGCACCATGAATTGCATGCCTAACGTTCTGAGCACTACCCGCTAAATCGAGACCATCTACAAGATATTCACTTTTAACCCGAAGATATTTTTGCCATGACATTCTTGCCTTACCAGCATCATGAACAACCCCTGCCAGCATTCCCCATTCTTTAGAATTAAACTTAGATGCGAATTCACCGGCAATTTCCCCCACTTTTTCCAAATGTTCAACTAACAAATGAGGTTCAATCCAATTACCATCGACATCTTTGGCGACGTGGGCGATATATTCTAAATTCATCATATTTAACACCTCACATTGCCTTACCATAAAAATGTATTTACTAATACATCTTACACGTTAACAATAAATCCTTCGCCAGCAAACATTTCGTTAATAAGACGGATGATTCTCACTGTTCTTTAAATACCAAAAGATAAGAACACTAATTAAAGACCGTTCCAATACCGAAGAGAATCACTGGAGGAAAGCAAGTATCGACATACATTTACTGTTTGGTTTTGAAAAAGAAAGATCAAAGAAGTATTACAGAATACCTAAAGAAAATAGAAACACGCACCAACACGGTATTTCTACCAGAATCAGTGCGTGCAGACACTATAAAACCCTATCAAATTCCAAGTCCAAAGATAAACTAGCAAGGCTACAAATATAGTGCCTAAACCAAATATTTTTGTGCATTCCTACATCTTATTAATGCCTTTTCTTTTGAGCACAACAGCTAAAATTGTGCCTCCAATCAGGAGTACAGCACCAACAACAATTACAAAACCTGTTATATACATACCCGGATTAGAGCTTGATCCAAAACCCAGAGGATCATTACCTGGGACGTTAAAATGCACAGACTGGTTAGAAAACGGTGTGTTCCTGAAAAAACTCTTGAACATTAAGTTACCCGCAATTCCAAAAGCCATAAATAGTGCTCCCATGACTGCCAAATACACACCGACCAGCCATCCATACTTCTGAATCATTTTGCCCAACACACCGGGGATCGACTGCACCCAGTTTTCTTGTTCTATTCCAACCTCATTTGCATTTACTTCATCCGCATCTCCATCTCTCAACAGCCAATCTGTTGTCACTTGAAAAACATCCGCCAAAAGAACTATTTTACCTAGTTCTGGCACCGATTCACCTGTTTCCCATTTACTAATTGCTTGGCGGGAAACTCCTATTTTGTTACCCAGTTCTTCTTGAGACAATCCAGCTCGCTTACGGCAGTACAGTATTTTTTCATGCAAATTCATTTTACCACCTCTTATGCTTCTGATTTGGCATCATCTTAGCAAATACATCAGTTGCGGTTCTACATACTCCAGCTGGAAAAGCCGCAACCGGTGGTTGCTGTTATCAATTTCTCCAGCTAAATCCCTATTTTAGACGCAAAAGGCACGCACTAATCCAATTTACCAAGATCAGTGGTGCAGACACTTTAAAACCCTATCAAATTCCAAGTCCAAAGATAAACTAGGAAAGCTACAAATATAGTTCCTAAGCCAAAGTGGTATACTCTCAGCCCGAATGACCAGCGCCGCTTGTTGATGCTTGAACCTATAACTAACAGCAGCAGCGTCAGAGCTATCGATACAAACGGCAGCGCCATTACTCCGTATAAAACAGGTGAGGTGCCGAACAGCAGCTCCTGCGAGTAGTTCCAGAGGTAAAACACCAGTCCACCAATAAACAGCAGATTAATAACGCTGATCAGCATCGCCATGTTCTGGTGGAACCGATCTAAAGGTCTAGTCCGCATGCGGCGGTTTCTTATCTTTCTTACCAGCCAAATCAGAAGCTGCAGAACAAATACCGCTGTAAATGCTAAGAAAGCAATCAGGGTCACTTCGGTTGTCTTAATCCACGGCAGTTTTGTGTAATTGTAGATTCCGCCGGCATAAAGATGGGTAATATTTCCCTTAGGATCATCAATAAAGGCGATATATTTTTCCTGATCAACAGCCCGCATCAGCAGCGGTTCCACCTCTACCCACTCAGTTGGAAGATCGAGCTCGGGCGGAAAGTCGATGTGGAATACCCCCGCTTCATCTACGTTAACATGAATCTGAGTAAACAGTCTCCGTAAGCTGGCAAAGCTGTTCCAGGTCGGATAATCAAGAGTATAGTTGCCGATAAACCACCGGGATCTGTCCACAGCGTTTTCGGCGGGTTTGATCGGCCCAGAGTTTTCTACCGGATAACGCCAGTGAATAAAGTCATTGATCAGCTTGATTCCCAACGCTGGCATACAGCGGTTGATCGCTACCACCATGCCGAAATCTGCATCGGGAAGGAAAAACATAATGGTTGAATAGCCGAGTTCGCTGTCGCCACCGTGCATCAGCACCCGCTGCCCGTTAGCCTTATGCTGGAACAAACCTAAAGTCCAGCCTGAAAGCTTGGGATGCTGGACATACTGAAGGTTGTGCATCAAATTCAGGCTTTCCTCTGAAAGGATCTGCCGGTTATTAAAGACACCATCATTTAAATGCATGATTAGAAAGTTTGCCAGCTCCCTAACTGTACCCATCAGTGCGCTTGCCGGCAGATTGCGGGGATAAGCCGGATCATTTGCGATCAATTCTCCGGAGACTTCCACATAACCTTTAGCTGCATTAGCTGACGCGGCGGCATCCATTCTAAAAATGGATTGGTCCATTGCCAGCGGTGCCAGCAGATTATGCTTCATGTATTCACCGAAATCTTCCCTGCTTATTTCCTGAACGACGAGTCCTGCTAACCCATATCCATAATCTCCATAGGTACTTGCTTTACCCGGAGAATAAATCCAGGGTGGAATGTCAGCCAGGTAATCTTTTAGCGGCTTGATATCCTCGGCTTCCAGAGCATAAGCACCGATGCTTGACTCCGCAAAGCCGCTGGTATGGGTCAATATGTTTCTTAAAGTAAGCGGCCGGGAAAAACGCTCCGGAAGCATAAAATCATTTAGATAGAGGTTCACATCGGCATCTAAATCCACAGCACCGCGCTCGCTGAGCTGGAGCACTGCAGCAGCTGTGAAGGATTTGGCAATATCTTCCATGGGAAAGAGAGTTGCGCTGGGGTCAATAGGTATCTCGTTGTCCATATCAGCAAATCCGTAACCCCCGGTGACAACCTCGCCCTGATACACATAAGCAAAAGCCAATCCGGGAATATTGTAATTCTCCATCTGTTCCCGCAGATACTGGTCAAAATACTGAGACAGATTGTCCAGCTCCTGCTGGAGGGGATCAATCGGCTCATTCTCAAGATCTGCCTCACCTGCACTTTCTTCCTGACTCTGTGGATCCACAATCTCCTCATCCTGCGCCCATACGGCTGCAGACGCATTTAACATCAGTAATACAGCTAAAAAAAATACTAATCCAGCTTTGACTTTATCCATTCGATGTTGACCTCGCCTTCTATGGCATCATTATTTTCAAATTCTACATAATGTTAACTAATTCCTGCGAAAGTTATTTTTCCCAGCCCCCTTGACGAGCCCTACTGCCGGTGGTATAATTAAACCAGAATATATGAACACTCGTTCATATGTATACATATAGATTAATGAGGTGATTGCGTGACTGAAGATATGAATGTGGTCCATCCGGAAACGGTCGAAAAGGTCAAGGCCAACATGACGCCTGAAGAAACACTCTACGATTTAGCGGATTTCTTTAAAGCCTTTGGCGATTCAACCCGCATTAAGATTTTATCTGCTCTCTTTCAGGCCGAAATGTGCGTTGGGGATATTGCCGCTGCTTTAGGCATGACTTCCTCTGCAATATCGCATCAGCTGCGGGTCTTAAAGCAGTCAAAGCTGGTGCGCTACCGTAAAGACGGAAAAATGGTTTACTATTCCTTAGATGATGACCATGTTAAAGAAATATTCCGCCAAGGATTAGATCACATCAATGAAGGCAATCGCTAATTGAAACAGTAAGGAGAGCTGACTATGGGGAACACTCAAGCAACTGTAAAACACATCCATCACGATCATGCGAGCACTGAATGCAGCGCCTGCGCCAGTGTCACCAATCTCGCCAGCGCGGTAGGGCACCGTCACCATGAAACCAGTGGATGGTTTAATACCCAGCTGATGCTGATTATTGGTTCAACTGCCCTGTTAGCGGCAGCATTTTTTGCAGACTTTTCTTTGCAGGTAACATTTGGAATTTATCTTGCCAGCTATCTGTTAGTGGGCGGCGAAATCCTGTATAAAGCTGTGCGCAACATCTTTAGGGGAAACATCTTTGACGAGCACTTTCTCATGTCGATCGCCACCATCGGAGCTTTTGTTATCGGCGAGTATCTAGAAGGTGTGGCGGTAATGCTGTTTTTCCAAATCGGTGAGTACTTCCAGGATTTAGCTGTAGACCGCTCTAAACGTTCGATTTCAGCCCTGTTAAACATCCGGCCTGATTCTGCCCATCTCCAAACTGAAAGTGGATTAGTCACCGTTTCGCCGGAAAGGGTCAGGGTCGGGGACTTAGTGGTAGTTAAGCCAGGTGAGCGGGTTCCGCTGGACGGAGTTGTTATGGAAGGGACTTCCGCACTTGATACTTCGGCTTTAACTGGAGAATCAGTGCCGCGTTCAGTAAAAGCAGGTGATCAGGTTTTCAGCGGCAGTATCAATACCAGCGGGTTGTTAACCATCAAGGTAACTAAGGATTATCAGCACTCCACTGCCACCAGAATCATTGAGCTGGTGCAGGGGGCTGCCAGCAGGAAAGCACCTACCGAAAACTTTATTACAAAATTTTCCAGATATTATACCCCTGCCGTTGTGTTATTAGCTTTGGCCTTGGCATTTCTGCCGCCGCTGTTATCAGCGGATGCATCTTTAAGCGAATGGAGCTATCGGGCGCTGGTGTTCTTGATTATTTCCTGTCCCTGCGCTCTGGTGGTATCAATTCCTCTCAGCTTTTTCGGAGGAATTGGAGCAGCATCCCGCCACGGGATCCTAGTTAAAGGCAGCAACTATCTTGAGGCTTTCAACGACTTAGAGACTGTTGCTTTTGATAAAACCGGAACCTTAACTATGGGTCAGTTCAAAGTTAACGAAATCGCTGCTGAGGGTTTATCGGAAGCAGAACTTCTGGAGTACGCAGCTTACGCTGAATCTTATTCCAACCACCCTATCGCCAAAGCAATTAGGGATGCATACCAAAAGCCAATTGATCAAAACTTAATCCGCGATTACCAAGAAATTGCCGGCCACGGCATCACCGCTGTGGTTAAGGATCAGCAGGTAATTATCGGCAACCGCATGATTATGGATAAGTATAATATTATAGTACCTGATGTAACCACTATCGGTTCGATTGTCTATACTGCAGTTAATGGTCAGTACAAAGGATACATCATCGTCGCGGATCAGATCAAGCCGGATTCAGCCGCTGCTGTGGCTGAGCTGAAGAAACTAGGCATTAAAAACCTGGTAATGCTGAGTGGAGATAGAAAAGAGCACGCGGAAGCAGTGGCAAATGAGCTGGGCATCGAACAGGTCCACGCTGAACTTCTGCCTCAAGACAAGGTTGAGCTTATTGAGGGATTCTTAGCTGAAGATAAAAAGCTGGCCTTCATCGGTGATGGAATCAATGATGCGCCGGTTCTAGCCCGCTCCGATATCGGCATTGCTATGGGAGGATTAGGATCCGATGCCGCCATCGAAGCCGCTGATGTAGTGTTTATGACTGATGAAGTGGGCAGAATCGGTACCAGCATCCGCTTAGCGAAGTATACTCGGAGGATTGTCTGGCAGAATATCGGACTAGCTCTAGGAATTAAAGGTTTGTTCCTGCTCTTGGGCGCGCTGGGAATGGCCAGTCTGTGGGAAGCGGTTTTTGCGGATGTAGGTGTAACCATAATTGCTGTAATCAATGCATCCCGCGCTTTACGGGCAAAAGCATAAGGGATTTTTAAAGGAGCTCCCTGTAATCCGGAAGCTCCTTTTTTTGATCCTAGATATCATAACCAGGGAGATAATCCTTGGTATTTTCCAGCATTTCCTCAAAGAGAGCCCTTGCTTCTTTTAAGTCAATGGTAACCAGCGGATCGTTAATGAAAGCTTGGAAAGCAAGCTCTTTATCGCGATTAATTGCAGCTCGGAGCACCGTTTCCTGGTTCAATACCTGCTGCATCACGAGATTGCGAACGGGGATTGGCATTGTTCCTGCCTGAACCGGGCGAACGCTGTCTTTAGAGAATAAAGCGTTGGTCTCCACAACAGCGCCTTCCGGCAGATCCGGCGTCTGTCCATAATTGGGCAGGTTTACATTGGTGACCAGATCTCCCAAGCCTAAAATAGCTTTGATCTGGCGAACACCTTCTTCTCCGGAGCGCTTCAGTTCAAACTCTTCCTCATTATTCACCAGGCGCTCACTTTTAGCCATTCGCTCTTTCAGTCCGTCAATTCGGGACTGCACGTGGACCATACGCACTTTCCAGTGATCAATTGTTTCCTTATCTTTCAAATACCATTTGCCCGGCAAAAACTCAACCAAATGGCGGTCGCCGGCTGCCGCGATTAATCCATAGCGTTTGAACAAGTCAAATTTCACACGCTGATTATCACGGTAGCCTTCTTCATAATATTTGTCGACAAAATCAGCGTAAAGGGGCATTAGATCCATCCCCTGATAAGTTGCTTTATCCAGCCAGGTAAAGTGATTGATTCCTAATACATTAACCTTGATTTCGTCTCTTCTCGGTCTTTCCACACCAAGATACTCTTCTACAGCGCGGGCAAGCAGGTTTTGGGTGCCGAAAACCTCATGGCAGCAGCCAAAAGCTTTGATTTCCGGGAATACTTCGTATAAAGTGCGCACACAGAGAGTCATGGGATTAGTGTAATTAATAACCCAAGCCTCCGGCGCATACTTTTTAATATTCTCAGCAATTTCCTCATACATTGGAATAGTACGGAGTGCCCGGACAATACCTCCCGGTCCGGTAGTATCGCCGGTGGTCTGGTAAATTCCATACTTTTCGGGAGTGTGAACATCCGACCACATTTCCTGGAAAGTAGCAGGTAAAATTGAGATGATTACAAAATCAGCTCCGGTCAAGGCTTCTTCAAGAGTAGCAACTGCCTGATACTTCCATTTGCCTTTGACATCGTCCCGATCATAAAGGCGGTTGCCGATAATCTCATTATTCTTTGCAGCGGTTTTATCGATATCATAAAGCCTGACTGTACCCGATAAAGATTCTTCCACAGCTAAATCGCTCATAAAGCTCCAAGCCCAGCCCCGTGATCCGCCGCCGATATACGCTAGATTAATATCCGTTACTTTACTGCCTTCGTACTTCAATCAGTTGTCCTCCAATCCTAGAGTGGTTGTATACTCCCTTATTATAAATTAGTTAAGAAAGTATTGCAATTGACAAGCAGGCCGAAGAGGATTAGAATCAGATACAGACGCTGAAAACGACTTTTATTCTCACCGCAGGAGGCACAGTATTATGTCAAATATATGGCAGGCAGCGCTGTTAGGAACAGTGGCCGGTTGTTTTGGCACAGGTTTAGGTGGATTGATTATCAGTTTGCTGCGAACTCCGAAGAAAAGAACATTGAGTTTTGTCCTGTCTTTTTCGGGAGGAGTAATGCTGGCAGTTGTATTTCAGGATTTAATCCCGGAAGCATTGGAATACGGCAGCCTGCAGATACTTTTATACGGTCTTATCCTTGGATGTGGATTTATCTATCTCTTGGATCAGCTTGTCCCCCACGCGCAGGTAACCTCGGTGGGAGGACAGAGCAAAAAGACGCAGCGGCTGATCAGAACCAGCATCCTCATCGGTCTTGGAATTGCCCTCCACAACCTGCCGGAGGGTTTGGCAATCGGAGCTGGTTACGCAGCATCAGAACGCCTAGGACTCGGCATCGCTTTGATTCTGGCCCTGCACGATGCCCCGGAAGGAATGGCAATGGCGGGCCCGATGAAAGCTGCAGGACTCAGTCCATTGCGAATCATTGGAACCTGCGCCGCAGCTGGTCTGCCAACCGGTTTAGGAGCATTGATCGGCGCTTATTTAGGCGGCGTTTCGGAGATGTTCTTATCAGCAGCGCTGGGCTTTGCCGCTGGAGCCATGCTGTTTTTAGTCTTTGATGAACTGCTTCCCATCGCCCAAGAATTAAACGAAGGGAACTCCGCAACTTTTGGTGGATTGGTCGGAGTTGTGGTAGGATTATTATTCTTGATTCTGCTTTAAACTAAACGGAGATGAGCTTACTGCCCATCTCCGTTCTTTTTATGCTTTTGATCAGTCTGCGTAATCCTGATACTCCAGCCGGAAGTTGTCAAAGTAGTATTCCATTTTGTGCGGCGTGCGTTTATTATCCATATAGATGCTGAAAAACAGTCCTTTGGTCAAATCAGCCGCCGTCGGATACGCTGGATTGTTCCCCTCCCCATCAGGAGCGGCGATTATAAAGGCTTTTTGATTGAGAATTCTACCCGCATCCCGGTTGTAAAGGGTGGAGGTAATCACTTGATTCTTGAGATCAATCTCAGCTGTAATTCGATACCATTTATTAGCCATGGTATCGTTGATGTGGAACTGAGTTTTATCGCCGTTAACTCGCGCGTTATCGGCGCCGAACATATTGAACTGCTGCCAGTTGCGGTGCACACCCCATCTGACAAACCGGGTCGAATCAGCGCTGTTCCCGCCTTGATTGCTGCGGCTGGCAGCAAGATCGAAGTAGCTGTAATCGTTCGGCAGGTAATCTACTGTTTCCATTAGGAAGTCGAAACTGAAACACAGCACATCGGTATTCTCTAAAGTCCCGCCGTTAGCTTGGACTGCAGCCAGCAGATCCCAATACGCTCCAATACTGGCAGGCATGGTTACACCATCTACCTTAGTAAATTTATAAACAGCGTTCTCAGTGCCGAGGTTGGCTGTTTCTGCGCCAGTACTGACGTATCTGGTAAACTCAAAGCCCGCCTGCGAACCGTTAGCAGTTGGAACCGCCCACGGTTCTGTGAAGTCAGTAGTTTCAATGACAACGGTGGTGAGCGCAGCAGCCTTGACATCCAGGGCTTTGGTTTCACCGGCACTACCTGAAATACTAACAATTTCTCCCGAAGTTACTTTGTAGCCTTGAGCTGCCGATATTTCAACCTGGTAAGCTCCTTCCGGCAGGTACTCTGCCCGGTAGGCTGCGCTCTTTTCGCCGGCTGGAATCCGGACCGCTGTTTTTTTGATCACTACCCCATTTTGAGAGAAAACCAGCTCTACAGACACAGCAGCATCTGCCGCCTTATTCAGGGAAACTGTGCCCGCAGCTGTAAAGGTGTCCTCTATATTCGTTCTCGCTGCAATTGGAAAAGTCACTGTTTTCTTGTTCCCATAACCGGAAGCTGTATCTTTTACATACAGTGTAACACCTGCACTAACAGCCGGTTCACCATAAGCCGGCCGGATAATCTCAACAGCAGTTTGATCAGCGTTGACAACAGCATATCCGCTGTCGGAAGTCCACGCAAACTCATAGCCTTCCGGTGCTTTTGGAAGGGCAATGCTGTCTCCTTCCACAGCGGTGTCAATTGCAACTGAATCTACTACCTTGTTTATCTCTGCGTAGAAGGATGCTAAGTTGAGAGGATCCCATCCATCGCGGCCTTTAAGGTAGTTGTAAGGATTAAACTCCAAGCTCTGCCACTCATTTAAAACGGTGCCCATGGGTGCCAGCTTGTTGATCACCCTCCCCTGGGTATTGATGGGCACGCCGGTTTCGTCAACAGACCCATATTCATAAAACCGTGCTTCATCCCGCATCGTGCTGCCCATATTGGTCCAAGCTTCGTTTGAAATCAAAAGCACGTTGTTGATTTGCTTGATAGTTGTGCCGTGGAAGGTAATCTGTGCTCCCAAAGGATTGCTCCAGGGGCGACCAAAATTTCCAGCTTTGGGGGTTTTATCCAGGCGGTAATCAACGGTGCAGTTCCAGAACAGGTAACCGTATTGAACTGATGGTGCGTGGGAACCGGCAGTAATGGTACCGGTATTGTTATTGTCTTCGTTTCCGGCAAATACCAGGCTGCAGTTGTTAAAGACCGCGGTGGCACCACCGAAAATATAGTCGGTTCCGCCTATAATAGTGCAGTTGTCGAACAAGATGCGGTTACTGCCCACATACAAAGTGTCCTGCTTGCCTTTAATAATGCAGTTTCTGATAATTGTCCGATCGGAATCAGTGTGGAGCGCAACCGATCTTTCGATATAGTTTTGCTGTTCAACTTCAGTGCTCCCTGCCGGCAGATGGGCCCGGCTGGGCTTGGGGCTGGCCTGCGGTTCCGGTGCAACGCCCGCATCCAGCTCTTCCTGAGTGATGTAGAAGTTGAAGCTGGCTTCAAAAGTAATATTTTCAGCAATAAAACCGATGGCACTGCGTTCCAGCTTAACTGCGCAGCCCCAGCGGTCAGGTTTTCCTAAGACTCCGCCTTGTACGGATTTATTCCGATGGAGAACACCGTTTTTATCGTAATAAGTGATGGAGTTGACGCTGTCGCCGATGTTATAGCGAGTCAATCTTTCCCAGGTAGAATCAGCACTCCAGTCAACATTGGGATCATAAAATCCGTCAGGACCGATGTTATTGTACACATACCCGATTCCGTAATACCAGGTTAAGACTACCTTGGTCGGATCGCCGGACGCGCTCCGCAGTGTTAGGTAGGGCTTACTGATCCTAAGTTGCTCGCGGTAGACTCCATCAGCTATTTCAATAATCACGCGGCTGGCTTCATTGGCAGCAACCGGAGCAGCATTAACAGCCTCAGTGATGGTTTTATACCGATTCTGTGCAGGATCTGTTTCCCTGCTCCCATCAACATAAAGGATCGTCTGTGTTTCCACTGCCTGCACTGCCCTAGCACCCACTCCTGCTATCAATGTTAAACAGAGAACGATAAATATCCACCTAGCTTTTGTCTTAAACATTTCCATTCACCTGCC
>DURM01000073.1 GCA_012837335.1 Bacillota bacterium | reverse complement strand
GGTATTCCGTACAGCAGGATTGGAGTGCTCTGCCGCACCAACAACCGAGCTGGGTATATCTCGCAAGCCATGGAGCAGCAGGGCGTCCCTCATCTGACGGTAGAAACATATGAGTTTTTCCGCCGGCAGGAAGTAAAAGATGCACTGGCCTATTTGAAGCTGCTTTTAAATCCGGATGACCGCCTCAGTTTGATAAGGATGCTGCGAAGACCCACTCGGGGAATCGGGGAGCAGTCAATTAAGAAAATAGAGTCTCATGCTGACAGCGGCTTGAGATTAACCGATATGGTGTCCTTGGATACGATCATGACGGGAGATCCCTTTGGGGTGCTCCTGCTGGCAGTTAAAAGCGGGACGATTGTGATCTTTGACTGCGAAACTACCGGACTTGATCCGGCTCAGGATGAGATTATTGAGTTGGCAGCGGTAAAACTGCACAAAGGCCAGATTGTCGACAGATTCCATAAATACCTGAAGCCTGGGAAACCGGTCGGCCAGAGCGTGTATGTCCACGGCCTAACCGATCAGTTTTTAGCCAAGCGCGGTGAGGATGCCCAGACTGTGCTTCGGGAGTTTGTGGATTTTGTCGAGAATGGGGTGCTGGTAGGCCATAATATCGGTTTTGATATCCGGATGGTGGAAAGCGCCGGCAAGCGGTATGGGGTAAATTTTACGGCTGAGTTCTGGTATGATACCCTCACCCTTGCCAAAAGATATATCGATACCGACAGCTACAAGCTGGGAGATTTAGCGGCCAAGCTTGGGTTTTCCCATCGGCCAACCCATAGGGCCGACGACGATATTGCTGCTACAGCGGAGCTGCTTTGGTATCTGCTTCCTAAGCTTAGAGAAGGACGCAGCAAGCGGCAGCAGGTGGTCAAAGTGTTTAAACAGTTATTTATACCGCTAGCGGAGCAGGTAAACAGCTGGAGAAATAAGATGCGGAGCTTGCAGCCCAGTCAGCTGCTGTACCGAGTGCTTGAGGAAAGCGGTCTTTTGGCATATTATCAATCAGAACCGAAGCGGATGAAAAACTTAATGGAGCTGATCGATACAGCCCGGCAGTTTGACAGCTTCGAGCAGCATCCCACCGCTTCGCTGCAGGCCCTGATCAATTTTTCCGCTTTAGCCAGAAATATTGACCGGTTGGACAACAGCAGCAGCGTTACGGTTATTACGGTGCATCAGGCCAAAGGGCTGGAGTTTGATGTGGTGTTTATGGCGGGATTAAGTGAATATGAGTTTCCCAATTATGGTGCCACGAAGGAAGGACGAGAGCAGGAGGAGCTGCGGCTGTTTTATGTGGGAATTACCAGAGCCAAAACCCACCTGTTTTTAAGTTGGTATGAAGCGAAAAATGGTAGATATCGGAATCCCAGTCCGTATCTGAAGCTTCTGCCGCAGCAGCCACCTTCAAGAATTCACTACCGGAGGTAAACCAGCATTAAACGAGCAACTGGTGATAACATTCGCGTCTGGTGGCAGCATCATTTTAGCGGGTACGGATAGCGGAACACTGCCATTGACCCGCTATCAGCGGGTTATTGTGGGTGTGGGAGAAGACTAAAGGGGGAGGAGACAAATGAAAAAGATTGCCATTGTCAGTTTCCAGGGAGAAATGTCGTGTTTTACTCATGCGCTGCTTAATTTATGGAATTACCATGAGCGGGGCTATGAAACAGCGCTGATCATCGAAGGAGCATCGACCAAGTTGATTTCCGAGCTGGAGCAGTCCCCAAGAGCTGAGCTGTGGAAGAAAATCAAGGACGCTGGTTTAGTTAAATCAGTATGCAAAGCCTGCGCTGCGCAGATGGGTTCCCTGGAAGATGCCCAACAGCAGGGTCTTCCTATTGATGCGGCGCTCTCTGGACATTCAGATTTAGAAGTATTTACCAGAGAAGAATATGAGATTATCCTGTTCTAAGCTGTCCCAATGGGCAGCTTTTTTTTGCAGGATTTGTGGGATGGAGAAGTGAATAGATATCCGGTGCATTTAAATGTGCAAGTGTAAGTTCTAGGAGGTACAACATGAGCGGAGAAAGTGAATGCAGTAAAGTAACGATTTACATGATTGGGGATTCCACGATGGCGGACAAGTCCCCGGATCAGGAGTTTGAGCGGGGCTGGGGACAGATGCTGCCGCTGTTTGTCAAAGAGGAAGCTGTGGTTTCTAACCATGCCCGCAACGGCCGCAGTTCAAAAAGCTTTTTAGATGAAGGCTTGTGGGAACCGGTTTACAACAGCATGAAACCGGGAGACTGGCTGATTATCCAGTTCGGCCACAACGACCAAAAACCCGATGAGAAGCGGCATACCGAACCTTTCACCACGTACATGGATCACCTGCGCTTTTATGTGGAGCAGGCCCGCAGTAAAGGAGCTGTCCCGATTATCTGCACATCCATAGTCCGCGGCTGGTTTAAAGACGGTGCGCTTCAAGACAGCCACGGCGATTATATTCAAGCGGCAGTGCAAGCTGCCGAAGAGTTGGATGTTCCACTGCTTGATCTCGAAAAAAGAACCAGGGAACTCGTTTCTGAGCTGGGCGAAGCCAGACTCACTGTGTACTATGTTCCCTATGACACCACCCATCTCAGTCCATGGGGAGCAACCAGAACTGCCCAAATGGCCTGTGAGGAGATTAAGAAACTCAATCTGCCGCTGGCTGAGTATTTAGGTTAATCCTCCACCCTAAGGTAATTGTTAAATTATCTTAGGGTTTTTTTGAACTCAAAGAGGAAGGAATTCCCAAATAAAGCGAGAATTCTCGATATTACAACCGTTAATATTGATAAAGATTATGTTTATTAAATGTTCGAGCTAGCCCAAGGAGGCGATCTGGATGAAGCGAAGGATTGCGGTGAAGATTGGTGTCTCGGTAGGTGTCTTAATTTTAGTAATTTGCTTAGGACTTGGATTTCTTGCTTACCTCAGAGGGTCCTCAGCAGTGATCAATCTGGTAGAAGCCGTGCTGGTGATGCAGGCAGAAGAAGCTGCCCATTACGTTGAAAGCAGGCTGGAAACCCATATTTCGCTTTTGGAGGCGATCGCCGCCAGACCGGAAATTCAGAGTATGGACTGGAGCCAGCAGCAGCCGGTTCTCCAGTCAGAACTGAAGCGGTTGGGGGTGTATGAAGCGTTATCGGTTGTTTATCCCAACGGAGACGCGATGCATGATGACGGCACGATCGTTAATGTCGGTGATCGGGATTATGTGCAGCGGGCCTTTGCCGGCACCCCGACAGCATCAGATCTGATTGTTAATCGCGCAACGGGAACAATCGTACTCGGCTTAGTCGTGCCAATTACACGGAATAATCAAGTGGTGGGAGTGCTGATGGCTCGCGCCAACGCTTACGCCGTCAGTGAAATAACAGACCGGCTGGGATTTGGTGAATCGGGAGCTGCTTATGTGTTCAGCAGTGACGGAACCATTATTGCCGGACCGGTGCGGGAGCATGTGATTCAGCAGCGCAATATCTTCACCGATACCGCAGAATTAGCCGGACTTGGTAAAGCGGTATCAGAGGTCGGTTTGGGCAATGTAGGCATCGGCCGGTATGATTATGGGAATGACGTTGTGATCAATGGATTTGCACCCATGGCCAAGACCGACTGGGTAATCGGGATTGGAGCCCTGGAGTCAGAAGTGCTCCAGGATGTGCGGAGCCTAATGTTTTACCAGATCAGTGTTTCAGCCTTGTTTATAGCGATCGGCATCGGCTTTGCAGTTTTAATTGCCCTGAGAATTGCCAGACCTTTAGTTGAACAAAAAACTGTGGTGGAAGGCATCGCTCAAGGGGACTTTACCCATACTGTACCGGTGAAATCTGAGGACGAGGTGGGAGCCTTAGCCCGGGCCATCAATCTAACTGTTGAGAGCATGCGCAATGCTCTGGGGTTGACATCGGAAACTACCGATAAGGTGAAAGAGACCAGTGAAGAGCTGGCAGCTGCTTCCGAGGAAGTGAGCGCATCGATAGAGCAGGTAGCGAGTGTAACGAATCAATTCTCCAGCACTTTGGATGATATGAACAATAACGCGCAGGTGATGAATAATAAAGTGCAGGAAATTTCTAAGCAGGTCACCGAGGGAACCGGTGCGATTGAGAATATTACCGTGCAGATGAATTCGCTCCGGGATAATATTCAGCGGATGGCGCTGGAAGTCGGTGAATTGGGCACCTTGTCGAAGCAGATTGGCAATATTGCTCGCATGATTGAGGATATCGCCGAGCAGACTAACCTGCTTGCCCTCAATGCAGCCATTGAAGCAGCGAGGGCGGGAGAGCACGGCCGCGGTTTTGCTGTAGTAGCGGATGAGGTGCGGAAGCTGGCTGAGCAGTCAAGTGAAGCTACCACAGAAATCGGATCCTTGATTACCCAAATTCAATCCCGAATATCCGCTGCTGTTGCCGACATGAGCACAGGTTCCGACCAGGCGGAACTGGCTATTATGCAGGTCCATGAATCTAGTGATCTGCTCAACGGTATTTTGCGGGTGGTTGAAGAAATCATGGATCAAATTAGCGATTTCTCTGGAGCTCTCAAGCAGCTGAATGTTGGCGGACATGAAGTCGCCAGCGCGACGGAGCAGCAGGCGGCAGCCATTCAGCAGGTGGCGGACTCGGCTCAGGACTTAACCAATATGAGTACGCGCCTGCGGGAATTGGTAGATCGCTTTAAGCTGAAGTAAAAAAATGAGCAGAAAGAATAAACCCGAGGCGGCACTTTTTGGTGCTGCTTCGGGTATTTTTTTATAATACCAATTGACAATACTATAGAAACCTGTTATAGTAAGTTTTGATCTGTAAATATAGAGAAAAGTATAATTCTAGAGTTTTAAAAAATCATTAAGATACATGTTCCCGTAATCGGGTGTTTTTCTTTACAACAAATCAAGCAATCTGCAGTCTTTATTCTCTAATCTGGTTGAGCACATGGGACCCCCCTATTATCCTCGCCCTTGGAAAAGACTGTAATGCTTGATTTGTTTTTTTATAATTAACAGGTGATTAGGAGTTGCTGGGAGAATATTGCAGTTATATAATACCCTACTATAATACGTGGGATTAACTCGTTATTTGGGAGGCAGCATATTTTGACTGTTCGGATTAAGATTACTGTAGAAAACCAGTCGCGGTATCCACGCAGTAAGGAACCGGTCAATGTGGGAATTCCTCTTTCCCGGGATTTGAAGATCAAAGCAGCGGCCGGCTTCTCTTTAGCTGATGCGGATGGGAGAAATGTTCCGTGCCAGGCTGTGCCTTTGGCTTGGTGGCCCGGAACTGAAGATGTGAGTTGGGTTTTGGTGCACTTTCAGGCAGATGTGCCTTCTTTCAGCAGTAAGGACTATTATATTAAGATTAATACCCAACCCCAGCCAGCTGCAGCGCAGCAAGATAATTTGATCTCGCATGAGCAAAACACATTGAGAGTGAACACAGGAGCAGTTCGTTTTGCAGCTGGCGATATCACTGTTGGCAGCCTCTTTGCCGAGATCTTGAAAGGGGCAGATGCCGACTGCGTTGGTCCCAGACTTAAAACCAAGCTGGGAACTGTCCTTAAACCCGGCAGACCGACCAAGTTTATAGTTGACGAGAATGGCTCGGAGAAAGCAGTTGTTAAGCTGGAGGGTCCATATCTTGATGCGGAATTAACTGAGTCCGGGTTTACATATGTTATCCGAGTTGAATTCTACCGCAACCGCCCTTATTGTAGAGTATTCAATACTATAATTGCTGATCAAACTGGTGAATTGGCTGATGCTTCGTTTGTAATTCCTAAAGCAGGAATAGGCAGAGTATACTCGGAATCAGGAGAGCTGCTCCTCGAGGAAGAGAGCGGTGCTGGCCTGCTTCAGGATCAGCATGATCAGATCAGGCTTGTTACCGGTTCAGAAGGTGAAAATAGGAACTGTCGCTTCCAAGGCTGGATTGGCGATGACAAGAGTGCTGCAGCGGTGCGGTTTTTCTGGCAGATGTTCCCCAAAAGTATAGAGATCGAAGATGTTGTGATCAAGCTGGGACTGCTGCCGGAGCAGTCCCAATGGAAGGATTCTTTCCGGTTAACCGATGATATTGTCACCAGCTACAGTTTTGCGGAAGGGGAAGCCAGAACCCATGAGCTGTTATTGGTATTTGACGCAGCAGCTAAAGCTTATCAGGAACTGGCCTCCATCTTTGCGGGACTGCATACACCTTTAACTGCCGCTGCTTCATATGAATGGTATGTTTCCAGCGGTTTCTTTGGCGATTTAACAGTCCACAGCGATGATCACTGTCCGGAATTTGAAAGCCTGGTCAACCAATCCTTGGAAATGATCCTGAATCGGCGGGAAGAACTGGGGCTGTACGGGGACCGCAATTTCGGCGATGATTTGATGAATAAGTCTTTTATTTGGAATAACTGCGAGTATGACTACCCCCACGCGGGAATTCTCCAGTTTGTTCGCGGCGCAGGAACGAGATGGTATACTGAATTTGCCCTTCCTGCAGCCAGGCATTTATATAATATTGACTTTGTCAACGCTGGAGCATACGCAGGATACATCTACCCTCACTCACACCGGCACAACACCGCTGCTCCCAAGCTGGGCTCCCATTCCTGGCTTCAGGGCATGCTGGAATATTTCCTGATTTCCGGTGATTACCGGGCAAGGGATCTGGCTCAACTTGTGGGAGAGCGCTGGTGCTCCCTAGTTTTAGAACAGGATGAGATCGGCGGCACAGAGCGGGCAGTTACTTGGCCTTTAATCGCTATGCTTGCCCTTTATCAGGTCTTTGGCGATGAGAAGTATTTAGATGCTGCTGTTAAAATTCGCAACCGGGTAGTGGAGTTGTTTGACTTTGAGTTAGGCCACTTTGAAGGCTGCATGAAAAGGGAGAATTACCCGCCTTCCTACTGGCAGGTGTTTTTAATCGGATCACCGGTGTTAGAGTCATTGGTGATGTACTATCAGCTGACCGGCGATGAGTTGATTAAAGCTATTATTATCGCGATTGCTGAGCGGCTCGCCCAGATTAACTGGATTGAAGCAATCGGGGAGTGGGAATATACTCGAACGAACGGTATGCGGAACTACCACACGCCGAAGAATAACCGCATGGTATCTCCCGGTGTGGGGTATGCCTACCTCTATTCTGGAAACCAGGATCTGTGGGATAAAGCTGTAACTGCATTTAAGAACAGCTGTAAAGATCTTGATGACCAGGGTAAGGAGATGACCCAATCACTGCGCTTTGGCGTGCGGATGCCAGCGCTGATGGGTATGGTTGAAAAAAGCAGAGAAGGGAAGTTATCATAAATGGATGCAGTGATTATAGGCGCGGACAAGTTTATTGCCGCTATGCCTGATGAATATACGCTGACAGATGCGCGGATGCTGAGACTGCCGTGGATTTACAACAACACAGGACTGCGCATGGGCTCCACCAAGAGTGCTGAGGCAGTAATAGAAGTTCCCAGCGCAGGGCCGTACACTTTATTTGTGCACAGCCACGGCAGTGAGGAGAGTGCATTTAAGGTAATGATCAATGAAACAGAAGACAGTGCTGTTTTTGGCAATCGGGAAAACAGCTGGCAGAAGGGCAGTACCTTTAAACTTGATGCGGGAAAGGTGAAGATTTCTTTGCAGCCCATCGCTGAAGGAGCCAGTGTAGATCTGCTAGTCCTATCCTCGGATCCCAATTTTGATCCAGAGACTCTGCCGCAGGAGTTTCTCCCTGGTGATCTGGAACTGCTTCATGAGTACCAGATCTGCATGGGGAGCACCGTGAAATTCGGGGATTTAAGAGGCGATGGCAGGATTGGTTTTGCTGCTTTTGAACGGGATTACTCAGTTCATGTTTACGATCATGATGGCACCGAGCTGTGGATGTACCAGGCACCGCCGCTGGAGGAATGCTGTGAACGGCGGGCCAGCTTTGAGCCGCCGGGGGTAATCTGGGACATCGATGGAGATGGTTTTGGTGAGCTGATTCACTGGCGCCATTTTGACGGCCAGGCTTGGCTGGTGATTGCTGATGGGTTGACGGGGGAAATCAAGAAGAAGACGGAGTTTCCATCGGTTCACCCCGATGACTTTAATAACTACCGGATCGCGATTGCTCGACTTGAACCTGGCTATCCCAGACATTTCATCGTGTTCGCTGATTCGGGTGGGACAATATCAATTAACGCTTACTCACCAGACTTAGAACTGCTGTGGAGTCATGTGGAAATTCGCAAAAAAGACAATTTGGGACACTACATTTATCCCCGGGATATTACCGGCGATGGGTTGGATGATATTCTCGTGGGTGCTCTGGCTTTGGATTCACAGGGACAGGTGATTTGGGATCAGCTGATGCCGAAGAACGGAGATCACATTGACAGCATGCGCTTTAGTGACATTGACGGTGACGGCAGACAGGAAATAGTGGCAGCTTACAGCGGTTTAGGTGTCCAGATTCTCCGCCTGGATTCAGGGGAACTGATCTGGCAGCGTCCTGCTCACCACACCCAGCAGATTGAAACCGGATACTTTCTCCAGGATTGTCCGGGTCCGCAGGTAGCTGCGGGTGCTAGGATTTATAACCGGCTGCCCGGTGTGTATTTATCAGCCCAGATTTACTGGTATGACAGGAATGGTGATCTGATCAAATTATGGCCGCAAGTCCCTCTTAACGGCAACCCAGACTTTGTAAAGGGAGACTGGCTTGGAGATGGAACTGAGCAGCTGTTTTGGTATAAGTTTAAGATCAATGATTCAGGTGAAGGCGAATTCTACTTCCCCGATCAGGTATACCACATGTTTGACTTTAATGGGGATGGGGCGGAAGAAGTAATTACCCTGCATGCTGGCAGACTGCGGGTCTACGGCAGCAAGCACGCGGTGCGCAATCCCAAAGCAGCGAAACGAGATGGGGATTATCTGTATCGGACAGTGGTAAACCATACCCACTATTAAACACAGAAGCAGCGTGAAAGCGCTGCTTTTGTGTTATGTCTCATTCTACTACTTGGATTATCACATCAATTGCTTCTGTTGTTGAAATTGTCTATCCCTGATAGTGCTCTAAAGAAAAAATTCTTATTGGCAGGAAATGTAACGATATTGGCGAAAAATATAACGGAAAATCATATTAATGTAACAGAATAGGCGGATATTGTACCGGACGTTCAACAGTTGAACTAGTAAATAACAGGAGATGATTAGGGGTGGTGCTATGTACACCGAAATAGTGAAAATAATTGAAGGGGGAATGATAGGCGACAAAGAGAAGGTTTATAACTACGCCCGAGTTCTTGCCGAGAATTTAGAAAAGACGGGTGACATACGTTTATCAAGACGAATTCGATCGTTGTTGAGCAGTAGAAAACCAGGAATGCTAGCACTAGATGCGTTTGCGTCAAAACCAGTAGATATTGAGAGCCGTATGGAAATGGTAGATATCTTTTATCCTGACCCATTGTTTGAGAAACCGCTGTTAGCTCCTTATGTTGAAGATGAGATCGACAGTTTTGTTCAGATTTTTCATAAGAGAGATGAGATCTTACAAGCAGGTATTGATTCAGTTTATTCACTCTTACTCTATGGTCCGCCCGGGTGCGGCAAGACGACTACTGCCCAATACATTTCTGTCTTGACAGAGCTTCCACTATTGACAGTTAGACTGGATGGTTTGATCTCCTCTTTGCTAGGCAGCACCGCAAAGAATATAAGAAAGGTATTTGATTTTGCTTCTAAACAATCTTGTATTTTGTTCCTTGACGAGTTTGATGTTATTGCTAAGCTGAGGGATGATAAGCACGAACTTGGAGAATTAAAACGTGTAGTAAACAGCCTTCTACAAAACATAGATAGCTTCAGCCATAATAATATCTTGATTGCTGCCACAAACCATCACGAACTGCTTGATCATGCGGTATGGCGTAGATTTTCGAAGATTATCTGTTTAGACAGGCCTGATGAAGACAGAATAAAAAAATTAGCAATTAAGTTTCTAGATTCTGCCCGAAGCGGTGTTGTCACCAACAAACGGAAATTAGATGAATTCGCCGCAGCTTGTGTCGGTATGAGCCATGCGGATATAAAAACGGTAATAAATAATGCTGTCACGAAAGCAATTATCGAAGGTCGGGACTTAGTAGAAAGTTGGGAGCTGCTGCGGGAGGTTTATTTATATAGAAACCACAGGGTCATCAGTGATGACGATTTTATTGAGTTTTTACTAGAGCATGGCGTTGTTCAGCGGGAAATTCACGAAGGTCTTGGCTATTCTTTAAGAAAGATTAGAGAGATTTCTAAAAAATTGTCTTGATCTTGGGGTGATAGACAATGGCAAAAGCTGATAAACTGCCAATTATGTTTTTTGCCAAACGAGAAGCTGATAACCGATTTAATGAACCTGGAGGTTCAAATCACTGTCCTACGTGGCTGTTGAGCGGTGAGGAATTAAAGGCTCGCGCAGATGCTCTTATTCATGTGATAGAAGACTTCAAGGAGCAAGTAACGCGGAAAGAGCAACAGAAATCCTTAGTCCCGTTCGTTTTCAAAGCAAAAATACATGAAGAAGCTCTAGCCAAAAGTCATAGACGTAAAATAAGCAGCTTGTTTAGAACTAGTAGAAAAAACAACCTGTTAGGTCTTGTGGAATCTGATGAGATTATGGTAAAAGTGGAAACCCAAAAAGATTCGGATGAAATCATAAAGAAGCTGAAAAACATCAATGGGAATGCTCATGCTATCTCCGCTATCGTGTGGCTTGAAGCTTTTGAACCACTAATATTGGAAAGTGCTCATGTAGATAACTATAAGGTTCGCTTAATAGACTTTCAAGATTACGAGCTGAACACTGCTATCCGGAACAATTTTAAACTTGCGATTGAATCCCTTGGGTTTGAAGTAGAATACACCGAATATTCACCTGAGCTTATTATCTTCAACATTAAATCTATTACTCTAGACGATTTGAAGCAGATTAAGAGTATCGAAGCTTTTGAATCAATCTTTTCTATCGAACCGATGCCAAAGTTTAGAATCGAGCTGGATGCAGTGGCGAAACCAGACACAATTGATATTCTCCAACCAGACAGTAATATAGACTATCCAGTTGTGGGAATCTTGGATAACGGAGTTGCAGATATACCCCATCTTAGACCTTGGATAGTACACAGATGGTCACCTTATCCTGAACAGCTGCAGGCAAAAAACCATGGTACTTTTGTTTCAGGGATTGCTGTCTATGGTGATGTGCTTGAACAAAGAGATTGGGTTGGTACGAATGGATTGAGGATTTTAGACGCTTGTGTTTTCCCTGATACCAGTAAAGAGGCCATTACGGAAGATGAGTTAGTTGCTAACATTAAAGAAGTTATACATCAGTACAGTGATCAGGTAAAAATATGGAATCTATCATTGAGCGTGACTGAACCTATCGACGATAATAGTTTTTCAGACTTTGCGGTTGCATTTGATGCACTGCAGGATGAATTTAATGTTTTAATCTGTAAATCTACCGGTAACTGCTCGAATTTTAAGTATGGGTATCCAAAGGGTAGGATTTATCAGGGGGCTGATTCGGTAAGAGCGATTGTTGTAGGATCTATAGCTCACGATAAATCTGAATGGGATAAAGCAGAAATAGATAATCCATCACCCTTTACTAGAATTGGACGAGGTCCTTCGTATATCATCAAACCAGAAGTAGTGCATTATGGCGGAAACGCAGGGGTTAATCAACAAAATGAAATAGTTACAACAGGTGTCAAGTCGTTCAGCGTGGATGGTACAATAAGCCAATCAGTCGGGACCAGCTTTTCGACACCGCGTATAGCGGGATTAGCAGCAGGTCTTTATCAAGAGATAGATGATGAATTCGATCCACTCTTAATCAAGGGTCTGATAATACATTCTGCTTCATACTCAGATAAACTGATCCTGCCCGTTGCAGAGAGAGTTAATCAAGTTGGCTTTGGAAGGCCAAAGAATGTTAAGGATATCCTTTATAATTCTCCTCATGAGGTTACGCTTGTTATGAGGGATGAGCTGTTTATGGGAGAATATATTGACATACTGGATTTTCCTATGCCGGACTGCCTTGTTGATGATGAACACTATTTTGGACAGATTATCGTCACATTAGTGTACAATCCAATTCTAGAGCCTAATCAAAGAGCGGAATACTGCCAGTCAAATCTAGAGGTCAAAATGGGAACTTATGATAAAAAAATACCCAGAGATACATCCAAATGGAACGTTCTAAATCCAGTGGGTAGGGGAAATTCAAAGAATGTTCTGCTAAAAAGCTTGTACAGCAAAAGAAAAATGAGAGATAACAAAACAGAATTCGCATTAAAGGAGCGTATGTTAATTCAATATGGTGATAAGTATTATCCGGTTAAAAAATACGCAGTAGATCTCTCGGAATTTACAGAAGCAAACAGACAAAACTATCTAGACAGGGAGAGAAATTGGTTTTTGCAGCTTCAGGGTTTGTATAGGGATCATATTGAAACTAAGTCAAGTTTGCAGGAGCTTGAATTGAGCCAAGAATTTTGCCTGATTGTCACGATTAAAGATCCGACAAACACAAGACCAGTCTATAATCAGACAACTCAATTGTTAGATGAATACAATTTCTGGCACAGCAATATCAAGCTGCGTAGTGATATCAGAATTGATGTTTAGTCCGTTTGGGGTGATTGCTGCCGGTAGTGTTGATACCGGCAGTTTTTGTATGGAGTCCCCGCATTGAAACATGTAAGGCTACCTGATATGATAATACTAATAGATAGTGAACGGACATTGATCGTGAAGGATTGAATTAAAGCATGAAAAAACTCGTTATAGGCATCTTAGCCCATGTAGACGCGGGTAAAACCACATTATCAGAGGCGCTGCTCTATTTAAGCGGTAAAACGCGGAAGTTAGGCCGGGTAGACAAGCAGGATGCTTATCTGGATACTCATGAGCTGGAGCGGCAGCGGGGCATCACCATTTTTTCTAAACAGGCAATTTTTCAAGTGGATGATGTTCAGATTACCCTGTTAGACACTCCAGGCCATGTGGATTTCTCTGCTGAAATGGAGCGCACCCTCCAGGTTCTAGATTACGCAATTCTGGTCATCAGCGCTGCTGATGGTGTGCAGGGTCACACCCTGACACTGTGGCGGCTGCTGGAACGCTACCGCATTCCTACCTTTATTTTTATCAATAAAATGGATCAGGATGGTGCTGAGTGCGATCAGATCTTAGCAGATTTAAAGAGCAAACTTAGTGAAGGCTGCTGTGATTTTGGAGCATCTTCAAGCGATGAGTTCTATGAGCAGATAGCGATGTGCGATGAAGAGCTGCTGGAGATCTA
Source organism: Bacillota bacterium (assembly GCA_012837335.1). Classification (NCBI taxonomy): domain Bacteria; kingdom Bacillati; phylum Bacillota; species Bacillota bacterium. Next base: position 7,913 of record DURM01000073.1, on the reverse strand, counting down.
TCTTGAGAAGAATAGGTTAGAGCTGGCCGAGATTCAAAAGGCTGTTAAACGGCGCAGTGTTTTTCCCTGTCGTTTTGGCTCAGCGTTGAAGCTAGAAGGAGTCGAGGAGTTCTTACATGGGATTGTTAAGTATGCGGTGGTGCCGAGTTATCCTGAGGAGTTTGGTGCCCGCGTGTTTAAGATAACCCGGGATGAGCAGGGTGCTCGCTTGACCCATATGAAGATTACCGGTGGAAGTTTAAAGATTAGAGAGGCGGTAACTAATGGTGTGTGGGAGGAGAAGGTAAATCAGATCCGCCTTTATTCCGGGGAGAAGTATGAAGCGGTAAGCGAGGCAGCGGCAGGGACGGTCTGCGCAGTAATGGGGCTTACTCAGACCAAGCCGGGTGAAGGCTTGGGATCTGAACAAGGCGGCGATGCTCCGGTTTTGGAGCCGGTTCTTTCCTACCAGATTATTCTGCCGCCGGGAGTTGATCCTAAGGCGGTGATGCCAAAATTTAAGGAACTGGAAGAAGAAACTCCTGAGCTCAGTATCTTGTGGAATGAAGAACTTCAGGAAATCCAGGTCCGGATCATGGGTGAAGTGCAGATTGAGATTCTCCAGCGATTGATTCAAGACCGCTTTAATCTTAAAGTCGAATTTGATACCGGTAAAATTCTTTATAAAGAAACGATTGCTGATGTGGTGGAAGGTGTAGGCCACTTTGAGCCTTTGGGCCACTACGCCGAGGTGCATCTCCTTTTAGAGCCGGGATCCCCCGGCAGCGGCGTAGTGTTTGCCTCTAACTGCAGTGAAGATGAGCTCAGCCGCAGCTGGCAGAATCTAGTGCTCACGCATTTAAGAGAAAAGGTACATAAAGGTGTCTTAACCGGTTCTCCGGTTACCGATCTGAAAATCACCCTGGTGGCAGGCCGCGCCCATGTCAAGCACACTGAAGGCGGAGATTTTCGGGAAGCGACTCATCGGGCAGTGCGGCAGGGGCTGATGGAAGCGAAGTCAGTGCTGCTGGAGCCGTATTATGCTTTTCACTTGGAAATTCCGGAGCAGATGATCGGCAGAGCGATGACCGATATCGATCAGATGCACGGAACCTGCCGGATTTCCGATACCTATGGTGATCTGGCGGTGCTGACCGGTTATGCTCCGGTTGTGACAATGCGAAATTACCATCGGGAGGTAACGGCTTATACAAGAGGCAGGGGCAGGCTGTTCTGCAGTGTGGCCGGTTACCGGCCGTGTCACAACGCTGATGAGGTTATTGCCGCGATTGGATATGACGCTGAGCAGGATTTAGAGAATCCGACCGGATCGATTTTTTACGCTAATGGAGCCGGATTTTATGTTCCCTGGGATCAGGTAAAGCAGTATATGCATCTCGAAAGCTGGCTGAAGCGGGGCGATGGCGGCACAACTGAACTGCCTAAGATTTATAAACCGGAATCGGTAGATTTTGACGAGCTTGATCACGATTACTACGAGCAGGCAGTATATGCTAATAAGCGCAGAGAGAAAATCTGGGTTCGGAAGCGCAAGCCGCTTGCCAAATCTGGATCAAAACCTGCGGTATTTAAGCGTGAGGTTAAAGAACACTATCTTTTAGTCGACGGATACAATATTATTCACGCCTGGCCGGAGGTAAAAGAACTCGCTGAGGATAATATGGATGGTGCCAGACTTAAGCTGATGGATGTCCTCTGCAGCTATCAGGCTGTGCGGCAGTGTGAGGTAATTGTGGTTTTTGACGCCTACAAGGTGCCGGGAGGCAGGGAGCGGATCGGCGATTATAATAATATTAAAGTAGTGTTTACCAAAGAAGCCCAAACAGCGGATGAGTATATTGAAAGGTTTGCCTATGAGCACCAGAAAAAATATCGGATTACAGTTGCCACATCCGATACTCTGGAGCAGCTTATTATTAGGGGAGCCGGTTCAACTGTATGGTCAGCTGAGGATCTGCTGCGGGAAGTTAATTATGCTGCGGAGCAGACGCGCAGGCTCGGGGAGCAGAGCATGGTTCGCAATTATCTTGGTGATTCGGTTACTCCGGAAACCCGCGAGCAGATGAACAACTTGAAAGAGGGTCAGACTCCTAAGTAGGGTCTGACCCTCTTTTAGTGGGCTGTTTCCTTTCTCAGCCGGATGATGCGGTTAAACCAGTATTCGAGATGGGGCTGATCCGGGGAGGACTGGAGGTAAACAAAGGTAAAGGGATGGCTGATTTGAAAATCCCGGATGGGAATTTCTTTGAGATACCCTCCTGCCAGCTCTTTTTTAACCGCTTCGCGATACATAAAGGTAATGCCCCGATTGTGGTGGCACAGTTCTTTGATTGCTTTCATATTGCCGATCACGATCTGGTTTCGGAAGTCATGGATGCTTAAGTTTTGGTTATACAGGGCCTGCTCCAGGATGTCTCGGGTGCCGCTTCCCGGTTCTCGGAGGATCAAATTTTGGTCCAAGATGTTTTCTAGAGAACTGGATTTTGCCGCAAGTTTACTCTCAGGAGAGCAGACTGCGATAAAATTCTCATTGGAAATCAATTTTGATTCGAACTGGCTGCGGTTAAAGTGCCCTTCTAATAGGGCAAAATCTATTTTGCCCTCCCACAGCATCTCCTGCAGTACCTGCGTGTTTTCCACATACATGGAGATTTCAATGTCCGGATCGCTTTTGATAATCTGATCGAGAATCGGCGGCAGCATGTATTCGCCGATGGTGAGGGTGGCGCCGAAGTTTACAGGTTTCTGCTTGTTTTTGATCCGGTGCAGCAGGGAGAAGATCCGCTTAGAATTGGCGCTTAAGGTGCGCACATACTCCTGCAGAGCTTTGCCTTCTTCTGTGAGGGCGAAGCTTTTTCCTTTTTGGGCGATCAGTTCGACCTGGTAGTATTCCTCTAAGAACTTGATGTGCTGAGAAACAGCCGGTTGGGTCATACTGAGCAGCTCGGCTGTTTTGGTGTAGCTGCCTGTTTCACAGAGGGCAAGAAATGTCTGAAATCGGTTGTCAAGCATAGCAAAGCTCCTTATAAGCTGAAATTATGATAATATAAAATAACATAATTTCATTTTATACCTGATTCGTGGTATATTCAAGTTAGTTTGTTATTAGGGAGGTAGATTATGCTTACAAAAGTAAAAACCACTGCACCAGGCATTATTGTCAGTATTTGCGCAGCAGTCATGGCAATGTATCTCAGCAGCTTAGTTCCGGGCGATGTGATTGGAGCTGCTGTGATGGCCCTTTTAGTGGGCATGGCATTAAATCCTCTGGTAAGCAAATATAAGCAGCTGGATAAGGGAATCGGCTTTACTGGGAAGTGGATTCTGCGGCTTGGGATTATCTTGATGGGAGTTAACTTAAACTTCCGGGATGTTGTTGATGTGGGTCGGTATTCCCTGTTTGTGATGCTCTTTACCATGGGAACCGCCTTTGGGATTGGAAATTTAGTGGGCAGACTGTTTAAGATGAACTGGAAAATCACTAACCTCTTGGCCGTGAGCACGGCTGTCTGCGGCGGATCTGCTGTAGCGGCGGTAGGACCGGTTATTAAGGCTGACGATGAAGACATTGCTTACGCTATTTCGGCAACATTTATCTTTGACGTGATTACAGTTGTAGCTATTCCGTGGGTAGGAATGGCGCTCGGCATGTCGAATTTGGGATATGGATTGTGGGTTGGCACAGCGGTTAATGATACTTCATCAGTTGTAGCTGCGGGCTATGCTTTTTCGGAAATAGCAGGAAATACCGCGGTAATCGTGAAGTTAACAAGGACACTGTTTATCATACCGTTTGTATTAATCTTTTCGTTTATTAACGAGAGGCTGGAAGCCAAGTCGAGAGCAGTTGACGGAAGACGAGTGCCGGTTAATCTTAAAAAGATATTCCCCCATTTTGTGGTGTTCTTCCTGATTGTAGTAGCTCTGCGCAGCTTCGGTATTATCCCTGATGCACTGGTGCCGGGACTTTCTAACAGCTCTAAGTTCTGCATGGTAATGGCGTTAGCTGCTATTGGTTTAAGAACAAGTTTCGGCGAGATTAAAGATCTTGGGTTTAAGCCCATGATTCTCGGCTTTATCGTCGATACGCTGGTGTTGTTTGTGTCGATGGGCATCCAGATAGTAACAGGGAGATTTTAGTTAAAACTATATCTCTGTAAGGAGGCCGGGTATGAGGTTTTATAATCCGATTATTCCTGATACGATTGCAGATCCGTCGGTAGTGGAGTTTGATGGAGTTTTCTATCTCTATGGCACTACAGATATTGGAACGGGGTTAGGAGCATCGGGAGTTCCGGTAGTGTGGAAGTCCACTGATTTCTGCAACTGGAGTTTTGAGGGCACAATTTTTCCCGATGTAGACTGGACAGTAGCAAAATACTGGGCGCCGGGCCGGGTGCTGCGGCGGATGGAAAATGGCAGATACAAGTATTACCTCTATTTTTCCGCAAGTGAGGTAGCCAGCCCTGATCCTAACGCACCAAAGCCGGATCCGGAGCAGACTTTCGTGGCAACTGCCGATTCTCCAGAAGGTCCCTTTGTTACTGCTAACGGTCCGAACATTTTCTCGGGACCGAATAAGGCAGTGCCTGTTTTGGATGATATTGATGGTGATCCTTTTGTGGATGATGATGGTACCGCTTATATCGGATGGCGCCGCCGCCATGTAGCTAAACTGAATCCGGATTGGCTGAGTATCGATCCAAGCACCCGCCATCAGATTACTACCAAGCATGGTGGCGCTTACTCGGAAGGGTCGTGGATTTTTAAGCGCAACGGTATTTATTATTACCTCTATACCTTATCTTCTAACGCAAATTACAAATACGCTTATGTGATGAGCAGAGAATCACCCTTAGGTCCCTTTGAGTGGCCTGAAGAAGATTTGATTGCCACCACTGACCATGAAAAAGGAATCTGGGGTCCTGGGCACGGTTGTCTGTTCCTGCCCCAAAACTCGGATAAAGCTATCTTTGTTTACTTAGAATATGGCGAGGGTGGAACTACCAGGCAGGTGCACGCTGATTGGCTGGAGTTTAATCCCGATGGTACGATTAAACCGGTGAAGTTAAGCTGGGAAGGTGTTGGACCGCTTCGCGAGGTAAAAGAGGCAGTTGATATCGCCCGCCAGGGAACTGCATCAGCTTCCAGCTGTCGTCCGGGGCGTACTGTCACCGGCGAAAGCGATGGCATTAAGCTCGCCCGGGAGGTTACCTACGCAGCCCAGAACGCAGTGGACGGCTGGAACCGCACCCGCTGGTGGGCAGCGGAAGACGACCCAAATCCTTGGTGGCAGATGGATTTGAAGGCGAATTATGAGATTGATCGCTGTGAGCTGGCCTTTAATTTCCCAACCTTCGGCCACGCTTATATCCTGGAAAAATCGGTGGACGGTGAAAACTGGCTTAAGGTTAAAGTTCAGGAAGAGCGGAAGCTCTGTTCACCCCATGTTGTAGAGAAAGTGGGGACAGCGAGATTCCTCAGAGTGCGGATTTTAGAGGGCACTCCCGGTCTCTGGAGCTTTAAGGCGTTTATCTAGAAAAAACAAAATGAATACTAACCGGCAGGATGCGTGCCAAGCGCTGACTGCCGGTTTTTGTATGGAATTAAATGTGCACGCCGAGACTAATATTTGACCTAGATCAATTCTTTTTCCTCGATTCAATGCTAAAATGAAGTCACAGCGAAAAACAATAAGGAAAAGGAGCGATAAATAATGAAATTCAAACAGACAGCAGCGCAGTATTTAGAGAGATTGGAGCAGTTTGTACCGATTGTAGCGCGGGTGCATGGACCGCATCACCCGGAGTTTTATGATGTGCAGAAAGTATTTAATGAAATCAGTGCCAAGATTACAGCCGCTGGTGGGGAAAAGCCAGAACTGGCTCCGGAGTTTACGCAGCTGCGGGAGATCACCACTAACTATCTAGTGCCCGATGATGTCTGCGAGACTTATGAGGCAGTATACAGCATGCTGGCAGAGCTTGATGCAGCGTATCACGAGTAGTTTGAAAGAAAAACAGCCTCATATAGAGAGGGTGAATTAGGTGCAGCGTTTGATCTTAAGAAATAAAAATAAAATTGCCCTTATCAGCGGTATCCTGATTGCAGCAGCTTTTATAAGCAGATGGACTGTTGATAACCTCACAGTATTTAGGTGGTCGCTGATCACTGCTTCCGTTCTCGGCACAATTCCCATTGCCATCCAAGCGTACCAGGCGTTACGGGTGAAAGTGGTCAGCATTGATGTGCTGGTTACGATCGCTGTTGTGGGTGCGTTCGTTATTCAGAACTTTGAAGAATCGGCGATTGTAACTTTCCTCTTCCTGTTTGGCGCGTATTTAGAGCAGCGGACCCTTAACAAGACCCGCTCAGCGATTCGAGAGCTGACGGAAATGGCACCGGAAACAGCGCTTAAACAGATGGAAAACGGCGAGTTTGAGGAAGTGGATGTTGATGAGGTAGATGTTGGCGATGTGCTCATGGTTAAAACCGGAGCTAAGGTGCCGGTTGACGGCACAGTTTTATCCGGTGAGGGCAGCGTAAACGAAGCGAGTATTACCGGTGAGTCGATTCCGGTCAGTAAAGAGCCGGGTTCTCAAGTTTACGCCGGCACCATCCTGGATAACGGCACGATTCAAATTGTGGCAGACCGGGTCGGTGAGGATACTACTTTTGGCAGAATTATTGAGCTGGTGGAAGAAGCCCAGGATTCGAAATCAGAGGCAGAGCGCTTTATTGACCGCTTTTCGAAATACTATACACCAGCAGTATTGGTGATTGGTTTTATGGTCTGGCTGTTCTCCCGCGATGTTGAGCTGGCAATAACCATCTTAGTGCTTGGCTGTCCGGGAGCGCTGGTAATCGGTGTGCCGGTATCGAATGTGGCTGGAATTGGCAACGGCGCCCGCCACGGCGTGCTGTTAAAGGGCAGCGAAGTAATCAGCGATTTCAGCAGGTTGGATACGATTGTCTTTGACAAGACTGGTACTCTGACATTAGGCATGCCGTCGGTCTCGGCTGTTGAGTATTACGGCGATAATACTGAGGAGGCCCTGAGCTATCTTGCCAGCGTGGAGCGGGAGTCCGATCATCCTCTGGCCAAGGCTGTTCTAGCCGCGATTGAGGAGCCGGAGTTCTATCCAGTTGAAAATACCGAGGTTGTGAAAGGCGAAGGAATCACTGCCGTTGTCAATGGGCAGCGCATCGCTGTTGGCAGCGCTGCCTTGATGACCAGAGAAAATGTGGAATTAAGTGCAAAAGCCCGCGCCGATATTGCCAGAATGGAAAGGGAAGGCAACTCCTTGGTGCTCACCGCAGTTGATGGAGAGCTGAGGATTCTCATGGGAGTTAAAGATCAGATTCGTCCGGGAGTGAAAGATGACCTGGAAAGACTGAAGCGATTGGGTGTGAAAAACCTAATCATGCTGTCCGGTGATAACCAGGGTACGGTTGATGTGGTAAGCCGGGAACTTGGATTAACGGAAGCTCATGGAAATATGCTGCCGGAAGATAAGTCCGCGTATATTAAGCGGCTGATTGAAGAAGAAAAGCAGATCGTGGCCTTCGTGGGTGACGGCGTCAATGACAGCCCTTCCCTGGCGTTAGCCCAGATCGGAATCGCCATGGGTGGAGGTACAGATGTGGCGATTGAAACATCAGATGTAGTTTTGATGAACTCCGATTTCAGCCGTCTGCCCCACGCTTTGGGCTTGACTAAGGCTACTGCCAGAAACATGAAGCAGAATATTATCATTGCCGTTGGAGTTGTCCTGTTTCTTCTGGCAAGCGTCCTGCTCAGCGAGTGGATGAATATGTCCATCGGAATGCTGGTGCACGAAGGAAGTATTCTGGCAGTGATCTTAAACGGAATGCGGCTTTTGCGGTATAAACTCCGTTAATGGTAAAAGGGC